>JAHDBB010000580.1 GCA_020630635.1 Chitinophagales bacterium | reverse complement strand
AAAAACAAACACTATGGAAAAAGTAAGAGTTGCCATTTTAGACCTCAATAACCAAGAATTTAATCGTGGGATTAATTGCATCAAAATGCAGGTCGAAAATTATGCAAGAGAAAATGAATTGGAGATGTATTGGCATGTATTTGATGTGCGGGCAAAAGAGGAAGTCGCCAATGAACATTTTGATATTTACATCTCTTCAGGAGGACCAGGAAGTCCACTAGATACTGAAGGAAGTTCATGGGAAGCCAAATATTTTAAGCTCATCGACAAGCTATTTGCACACAATGCCAACTTGAATGAACGCAAAAAACATGTCCTATTTATTTGTCATTCTTATCAGTTGATTTGCCGACACTATAATTTGGGAAAAGTATGTTTGCGTCGTCGCCCTTCTTTTGGGATTTTTCCTGTTCACAAAACAGAAGCAGGTCTAAATGAACCCTTGTTTGGAAATTTGACAGACCCTTACTATGCAGCCGATTTTAGGAAATTTCAAGTGATCCAACCCAACTATAAAAACTTGGAAGAAATGGGGGCAAAAATCATGTCAATTGAGAAGAAAAGACCGCATGTAGATTTAGAGCGAGCAACGATGGCTATTCGATTTACCAATGAGTTTTTTGGAACACAATACCATCCAGAAGCAGATGCCAAAGGAATGAAAGAGTATTTTAAAGACCCTAAAAGAAAACAGTTTGTTATAGAACAATATGGTCAAGAAAAATACGATAGCATGGTGACACAGTTGGCAGATCCAAAGAAAATTTTATTGACCGAAAAAACCATCATTCCTAATTTTTTGAAAAGAGCTTTACCCGTTTTTGAAGAAGCCGTTTTATAGTGTAAAAAAGTTCTATTATGATTCCACATATTCGACAACAATACAACCAAGCATTCACTGAAGAAAAGTATCAAGCATTTACCGCCGATCTTTCTGCTTATGGTATTGAGCCCAAATTTAGAACATCAGAAACGCCTGTATTTATCCCAAAATACTTGAGCGACAAACTGGTAGAAGCATCAGAACAGTTGGTCGATATTTTTATCAATCCCGATTTTAAAGCGAAAACAGCATCCGCAACACCCACTAAGTTTAGGGTTCCCAATGAGACGGATTATCCCGATTTTATTTCGATAGACTTTGCCATCTGTCAAAATGAAAAAGGAGAACTATATCCACAACTCATTGAAATGCAAGGCTTTCCAACCTTAGTCTATTATTTGGATGTCACAGCTCATCGTTTTAGAAAGCATTTTGATATAAGTGATAAACTGACTCATTATTTTAGTGGATTGAATCAAGAAAGCTATCATGACTTAGTAGGAAAAGTGATTTTAGGAAATCAACCAAAGGAAAATGTCGTATTGGTAGAAGTTGATCCTGACAATCAAAAAACACAAATAGACTTTCTATTTACTAAAAAAATATTGGGTATCGAAACGGTTTGTTTGTCGAAACTTAAAAAGAGTGGACGAGAGGTATATTATGAAAAAGAGGGAAAAAAAATACCTGTTCATCGTATTTACAATCGCTTGATTTTTGATGATATTGAAAAACGTTCAGACTTTTTGAAAGATGCCGTTGATATTCGGGAAGATCTAAATGTAGAGTGGGTAAGCCATCCCAATTGGTTCTTTAGAATCAGTAAATATACCCTGCCTTTGTTGGATACACCTTATGTGCCAGCGAGCCAGTTTTTAGATAAAAATAACCTTCCTGACGACCTCTCTAAATATGTCTTAAAACCCCTGCATTCATTCGCTGGACAAGGTGTTATTTTAGATGTAAAACCTTCAGATATAGAGGCTGTAAATGATCCTTTAAATTATGTGCTTCAAAAAAAGATAGAATATGCGTCAGTAGTTGATACACCAGTTGGTAAACGCAAGTGCGAAATTCGGATGTTGTATGCTTGGGAAGCAGGCAAAGACCGTCCTACTTTGGTAATTAATTTGGCTCGCATGAGTGAAGGAATGATCGGTGTTAACTACAATAAAGCGACCCGTTGGTCAGGTGGAACCGTTGCTTTTTTTGAAAAGTAAAAAGCGTTTTTTTATCGTAAATTTTCTACTGTTTGAATCAATAAATCGGCTGCTTGTTCGATTTCTTTTGGAGTGGTAAAACGTCCCAAACTCAATCGAATAGAGCTATGAATGCGACCTTTAGAAAATCCCATAGCTTGTAATACATGCGATGGAGCTGGTTGATTACTTGTACAAGCAGAACCTGTTGATATAGCCAATTGATTTTGCAAAATTTCCATTAACATGGTCGCATTTATATCTTCAAAAGATAGATTGATTGTATTAGGTAAACGATGCGTCAAATGTCCATTGATTTTTGCGTTTATAAGTGAAAGTTTTTGCTCTAATACTTCCCTTAAATCTTGTATTCTTTCCTTTTCTTCTTTTAAGTTTTTTTGAACCAAGTGACAAGCTTCTCCTAATCCCACAATAGCAGGTACATTGAGTGTTCCTGACCGCAAACCTCGTTCATGACCTCCTCCATAAATAAGTGGAGAGATCGTATTTATATCTTTCAAATACAATGCGCCAACTCCTTTGGGTCCATATAATTTATGGGCTGAAAATGCGGCAAAATCTACTTTTAAATCTTGAAAAGACACAGGGATTTTCCCAATAGATTGAGTCGCATCACAAAATAACAAGGCTAGATGATTCTCTAAAATATCCACAACTTCTTTGATAGGTTGAATAACTCCCGTTTCATTATTGGCGTGCATCAAAGCGACTAAAATGGTATTTTCTTTAAGTTGATTTTTTAGTTCTTCTAAGTCTAAAATTCCATCTTCATTTATACCTAAATACGTAACTTCCACATCTTTTTTTTCAAGGTATTCGCAAGTATGTAAGAGGGCTTTATGAGCCGTTTGAGTCGTGATAATATGCGGATTTTTCACCTTGTTTTTTTCTATAAAACCTTGCAATGTCCAATTAATCGCTTCCGTAGCTCCACTTGTAAAAACAAGCTGATGTGCTTGTACTTCAATCAATTGAGCGATCTTTTCCCGTGCTTTTTCGACAGCGACAAACGATTTTTTACCCAGTGCATGAACACTATGTGCATTTCCATAGTTTTCCTTTAAGAAAGGCAGCATTGTTTCCAAAACTTGTGGATCAAGTGGCGTTGTCGAGTTATAATCTAAGTAAATCAATTTGTTTGAAAATGGTAAATTGTGAATGATAAATTATTAATGCGGTTTAGTTTATGTTATTGGGAGCGAAAGGTTTTTCTTTCATCGCAACGGAAAGTCCCGCTATCCGTTCTTATTCGTGTCGCCAACGTTTTAGGCAGCCAACGCTTCTGACACGAATACCACTCCTATCGGGGCTAGTTGGTTGCGGTCTTAACGTTTTACAAACTGAACTATATTCGTGTATTTGTGGCAAAAACTAAGAAAAGAACCAAAAGTCATCTGTCACTTGTCACCTGTCACCCATTACTTCACAAAAATACTCTTTTTTACTCCAAAAATTCGTAACTTGAACGCCTATATAACTATCTAACTATGTTGAAATTATTGCTTACAGTATTGAATATTTGCTGTATATTTTTATCTATCCAAGTTATTGCACAAATAGACCTTAACTATTATCTGTCCGAAGATACTGAGTATGATAAAAACATTCCAACCCCCAAATCCATCTTAGGACATGAAGTAGGAGAGTGGCATGTCAGTCATGACAAACTCGTACAATATATGTATGCTTTAGCAGCTTCTTCCGACAAAGTAACCATCGAAGAATATGCCCGTTCTTATGAAAATCGTCCCCTTGTTTTATTAACCATCACCAGTAAAAAAAATCAAGAAAATATAGACGACTTAAAAGAACAACATGTCGCCCTAACTCAAAAGAATGGTAATGCCAAAAATATCAAAGATATGCCTGCGGTGGTATGGTTGGGTAATGCGGTACATGGCAATGAACCAAGTGGCGGCAATGCTTCGATGTTGATGGCTTATCATCTAGTCGCTTCCAAAGACGAATATACCCAAAAACTATTAGATCAAACCATCATTTTATTAGACCCATGTTTCAATCCAGACGGTTTTAATCGTTTCGCCCATTGGGTAAATTCACATAAAAGTAAAAACCTCAATCCTGATCCCCAAAATCGAGAATA
>JAHDBB010000022.1 GCA_020630635.1 Chitinophagales bacterium | reverse complement strand
TTCTAAAGCGGCTCCGTTACTATAGTGAATGACCTCAACCCGATAGCCCCGATAGTAGTGGTATGCTAAATGCAGTCAAGGAACTCAAATGGTGACTTTAAGTCATCATTTGAATGAGCCAAGCTTTAGCATAAGAACGGATAGCGGGACATTGCAATGCGACGAAGCAGCGGACCTTTCGCTTCAAAAACTAAAAAAGCCCCCACTAGGCTAAAAGTGGGGGCTATGCAAAAGCTAAACATGTCAATTTAACTTAGTTTCTTTTGGTAACAGTAAGAGGAATACATCTGGTTGAAGGACATTCAGGAGGACAGTCTTCCACAACGAGCATCAGTTCTGAAATGAGATAACAACCATCGCTGGATTCGACTCTAGCAAAAATAGTTTGTCCACTACTGGGTACGATACCTGAAACAGGATTATTGCCTGTCGTCGCATCAAAAACATTGACGTGATAAGAAAGGGCATTACTTGGATCAGGATTGACAAAAGCATCTGCTTGACTCAAATCAAAATCGACATTACCATCTCCATCGTCACACACATTCATTTGGTAATTGGCAATTGGAGGCAAAGGAAGCACCACTAAATTCACGGCAGCAATATCAAAACATCCATTGGTTGCGTTTACTCTAATATAAATAGTGGTATCGTTGGTGATATAAGTTGTTCCCAAAGGATTGGTTTCATCTTGGGCATTCGTTATACTTGGATAATAAGTGCCTGATCCACTAGACAAGTCAAACTCTGCAGTACCATCTCCTAAGTCACATTCTTCAAGAGCAGCATCCTCCAATATGGGAGCTGTCAAGACTTCTAATTCTAAAGTCGTCACCACAAAACATCCATTGTCACTTTGCACTCTAACAAAAAGAATTTCACCCGAACTGGTATAGGGGCTATTTGTTGCATTTAGATCATTGTTGGCATCATCCAAAGAATTGTGAAAGGATACGGTATGAATGCTATCTAAATCAATCATTGGGATGGCACTTTCTAAATCAAAATCAATCATACCATCGCCATCGTCACAGGCTTCTATGGAAGCACTATTGACATTAGGTAGCGGAAGAACAATGAGTTCTAAAGTAGTTGTTAGATAACATCCATCAGCCGTTTGGACTCTAGCATATAAGGTATCGCCACTACTCATATAAGGACTGGCTAAAGCTGCTGCATTGGCATCTGCATCTGCTAAAGAAGCATGGTAGGTGATTGTATTGACTCCTGTTGTATCAATCATAGCGTCTGCATCTGTAAGGTCAAAATCAACGACTCCATTACCATCATCACATAATTCGATGATAGCGGGATTGACAGTTGGAAGCGGATTGACAATCAAGATAATGGTATCTGTATCAAAACATCCATTGGCTGCTTCAACTCTTGCAAATAATGTATCACTACCACTAGCATAGGGACTGCTTACAGGAGCTAAGTTGTTGTCAGCATCATTGGTTGTTGCGTGATAAGAAACGGTATTGCCTGTTCCTGTATCGACTTGAGTATCTAAACTAGTTAAATCAAAATCGACAGTTCCATCGCCATCATCACAAAGTTCTAACATAGCAGGATTGGCAGTAGGAGAGGGTAAGGTCGTTAAAATAATTTCGGCCGTATCAAAACATCCATCGACTGTTGCAACTCTTGCAAAGAAGCTACCACCTGTACTCATATAGGGAGATGTTAACGGATTAATTCCAGCATCGGCATTGGCTTGTGTAGCGTGGAAAGTTACGGTATTACCTCCATTGACATCGACATTTAGAAGTGTCAAATCAAAAGAGGCTGTACCATTACCATCGTCACAGACTTCTAAAGTATCAGGGATTGCCACAGGATTGGGAACGACATTGAGCGTAATTTCGGCAATGCTAAAACATCCAT
Source organism: Chitinophagales bacterium (assembly GCA_020630635.1). GTDB lineage: Bacteria > Bacteroidota > Bacteroidia > Chitinophagales > UBA2359 > JAHDBB01. The sequence goes on along the minus strand of JAHDBB010000022.1, from coordinate 23,190 downwards.
CCGTATCTTCGACTTTGGCAAAAATCCTTTCTCCACCACCAGCAGTTGTATAAGGACTACTCAATTGATTGATATTTAAAAATGCGTCTGTATCTGTAGGGTGATAAGTAATGGTGTTCCCACCAAGTGTATCAACCAAAGCATCTAAAGTTGTTAGGTCAATAGCAGAAGTACCATCGCCATCATCACAAGCATTGACAACTGTATTCATTGCAGGGGGAGGTGGTAAAACAGTCAAAACAACTTGGGCAATCGTGAAACAGTCGTTGGTCGCATTGACTCTTGAATAAATGGTATCATTTCCAGCAGTCGTATAAGAACTAGCTAATGGGTTTGTTTCACCTTCTGCATCCAATAAAGTTGGATAGTAGGTAATACCTAAAGCTGAAAGGTCAAATTCAGCCATTCCATCCCCTCTATCACATTCTCTGATTTCGGTATTGGTAAGGATTGGAGAGGCTTGAACTGTGAGTGTAATTTCAGCCGTTGAGTAACATCCATATTGGTCTTCTACTCTTGCATAAAGAATACCATCGGTCGCATTGTAAGGATTGCTTAAAGCGTTTGCTCCAGCATCGGCATCTGCTTGTGTTAGATGATAAGTCACGGTATTTCCTCCATTGATATCAATATTAGAAGCCTCTAAAGTGAGTGGAAAATCAGCGGTTCCATCGCCATTGTCACAACCCAATATTTCGATAGGTGCAGCAGGTGGAGGCGTAACTACAATGAGTTCTAATTCAGCTATACTGTAACAACCATTGCCATCTTCTACTCTTACAAACACGGTTTCCCCACTACTGGCATAAGGACTAGTTAAAGCCGCCATATTATTTTCTGCATCAACTAAAGTAGGATGATAAGTAATGGTATTTCCTCCAATGGTATCGACTAAAGCATCAGCATCTGTTAAAGTGAAATCAACGGTTCCATCCCCATCATCACAGACATTGAGTTCTGCATTTATGGATTCAGGTAGGGGTAAAATCTCAAGATAAACAGGCGAGGTCAAATAACATCCAGCCCCCGTTTCTACTCTTGCAAAAATGGTATCTTCCACACTGGTGTAAGGACTAACCAATGCGTTTAAACCAGCCATCGCATCTGCTTCCAAAATATGATAAGTAACCATATTGGTATCAATGGGATCAACAAAAGAATCTGCCATTGTTAACATAAAGTCAGCGGTTCCATCTCCATTGTCACAAGCTTGTAAAGCGGTAGAATCAATTTGTGGCAGCGGATCAATAACTAGAAGTAATTGAGCAATATTGACACAACCAAAAGTATCTCTAACGGCAGCATAAAGTGCTTCATCTCCTGCGCTGTTGTAGGGACTACTGACAGGAAAAATATTTTGAATGGCATGTATTTGAGTCGCATGATAGGTAACAGAACTGGCTCCATTGATATCAATCATGGCATCGGCATCCGATAAGGTAAAGTCAGCAGTACCTGTTCCATCATCACAGACATTGAGTTGACCGTTCATCACTTCTGGTAAGGGAAGCACTTCTAATAAAACTTCTCGAATGGTAAAACAGCCATTGGTTGCATTTACTCGAATATAAATCGTTTCTCCACTACTGACATATTGGGCAGGAAGCGGATTGTTTTCTGTTTCTGCATCAGCTAAGGTTGAGTAATAGTTATTGACACCAGAAAGGTCAAATTCAGCAAATCCATCGCCTCTATCACATTCTTCAATCGTAGAATTATTAAGAATAGGAGAGGGGAGTAATGTCAATGTTACGGTATCGGTTCTAAAACATCCATATTGATTTTCAACCCTAGCATAAATAACCGTTCCATCAGTGGTTACATAAGGAGAAACCAAAGCACTGGCATCATTATCAGCATCCGCTTGAGTGGCATGATAAGTGACGGTATTTCCACCATTGACATCGACTAAAGAGTCCGCCGTTTCCAATACAAAATCACCTGTACCATCATTGTTGTCACAAGCTTCGACTTCCGCACCAGCCACAGGAGGAATCGGATAAATGTCAATAGAAGTTTTGATAAAAGGCATACAATCGGGTTCAATGTTAGAATTGCCCTCGCCTAACAAGAAATAAACGCAATAAGTTGTAACGGTATCGCTGGTGTTGGGAGGAAAAACAAAACCGCTTTCGGTAGTGCTGCTTCCTGTTGGAGTTAGTGCCGCATTAATGGCGGTAGCTCCCCCACCAAAAGGCGCACCATATAAATCTATAGCCGTCAAGGTACTATCTATACTATAATATAAAGCCAGTACTTCAGGAGTTGTTGAGTGTTCCACGGTAATATCGACAGGACCTGCCTGTGTTTCATCCGTACAAATATTGTCCACTAAAGTGATGAGGTTTAGATCAGGGCAACATTGGTCTTTGACAATAATTTCAGTCGTATAAGAAGTATCAAAACAAGGACTTCCTGCCGTATCACCAGGCATTCCAGCGATGGTATAAGTAAAGGTGTACGTACCAGCCGTAGAAGCCGTAAATACACTTCCTACCAATCCACCAGTTCCATCTGTGTCTGCCCAAGTTCCCGTAGTAGGACCTGTTTCAATCAACGTATTTAAGTCAATGATATGAGAGTTTTCTGCTTGTTTACTCAAACAAACTTTGGCAGTATCAATGAGCGTAGCAGTAGGGGTTGCAGGATACACTTCAATGGTATCTCTACCAACAGCAAGTGGACAATTGATTAAACGTTGAGTGGTATCAGCATAAGCCAAATATAAATAATAGATTTCAATGTTGGTTCCATTGTTAGGAGGTAGTGTTATGTTAGTAAAGGTACTATCTACTGCACCATCGGCTAAATCGAATGTGGGTATCAATACAGTCGTTCCCAAGTTATCATATACTTCTTGTTCTGTCAAAACATTAGAACTATAATAGACGACATAACCAATAGTATCTTGAATAAATCCACTCAAAGCTAAGTCAAAAGCACTATCAATACAAATAGGATTGGCACTGGATTCAAGCACAAAATCAGGACAACATTCTTGTCTAACTTCGATGGTCAAAGTATCAGTTTTAGGTCCACAAGCACTAGAAGCATCTGCGCCAGGCATTCCAGGTATGGTATAAACGAATCTAAAAGATCCCGTTGTAGTAGACGTATAAACGCTTCCTGCCAAACCACCTGCTCCATCTATATCTGTCCAAACTCCAATAGAGGTATCATTGGCAATAATTAAAGTATTGAGATTAATAACATTAGAATTATTGGCAGCATCATCCAAACATAAATAATCAATCTCTTCTAATTCTGGTATTTGAGTAGCAGGATAAACAACAATTTGAGCGGTATCCATTAGGAGAGGACATGGATCAGGAATATCTAAACTATCAGAATAAACGAGATAAACATAATAAGTCTGTATAGAAGTAGTAGTGTTAGAAGGTAAAGTAAGACTTGTAAGGGTGGTATCGGTACTGCCTGAATTGGGCATAAATGCACTCACAAGGGAGGTTGTTCCTGTTTGACCATACACATCTGTAGCAGATAATAAACTACCAGCTAAGTTATAATAAATATCATAAGTAATGGTATCACTTGGAATATTAAAAGTAAGATCAAATGTTGGATCAACACATACGGTATCGGTGCTAATAGTAAGTTCTAAGCTAGGACAAGAAAAAAATCCAAAATCATATCTATGATCATTGTCTCCTTCATCATTAGTTGTAAATGTAAATACAGCATAATCATTGGCACCATTTTCAGTAAAAGTACCATCATTATCAATATTATCAGCCGTATTATCTGTATCTGTCACAATTACTGTATCACCGGGCTCTGTAATGTTTTGATTATTCATGGCAGCATCAACTCCACTTAATGGTACTTGAATTTCATAATTACTATTAGGGTTTATTTCATTGGTTCCAGACATATTGACATCACCTTCACCACCAAAATAATATTGTCCATTGGCATCGGTAGTAGCAGTACCTACCAAGTTACCGTTGTCGTCATAAAGTTCAACTGTTACGCCTGCCAAAGGTGGTTCACAAGGGTCTTGTTGGCCATCCATATCTGCATCGTACCAAATATAGTTTCCAACCTCGATTGGAGGTAAGGAACAAAAAACTTCTAAGTCTCCCAAAGAAACCCCCTTACCATCAACTCCTTGTCCAAGTACATTTCCTGTAAGAATATCTAATCCGTATTCGGTTTGTCCAGTAGCATTACTAAACCAACGAGTTCCACCTGTATTAGCTGTTGCAATAGGATCGTAACCATTGGTAACAATATTTCCTGCACCTGCTAGAGTCGCAAAGCCTGAAAAACTTTGTTCATCATGTCGAATATAATTATCGGGAGGGTCACAACGTCCAGAATGATTTCCATCAAAATCATCTTGGTAAAATTCAGGAGAATCTATTTGTGCTACTTGTGGACAAGCAGGTCCTGTTCCTTCCAAGACTAGGTCTCCACAATTATCTCGACAAGCTCTCAAAATATCTCCTGCTGCAAATACCAGTTCTAAATCGGTGCTACCAGCATAGGGTTGATAGTTGGCAAAACCTACTTGCATTCCAAATCTGTCTATAAAACCCAAAATAAGAGAGCCATCAATATCAAACTCTATGTCTCCCAATATGGCTTGAGGATAGGCTCTATCAATAGTCCCTACAGTTCCTGTACCGCCTAGTGCATCTGCATAATCATCAGACCAGTTATTCCAATCAGCAGGAATTTCATCTACGCCCGGACAATTATTTAACAATGCAAAGCCTCTGTCATAAGTAAGATCAATTTCTAAAATAGAGCTAAATGTTCCACTGGGTTGTAATTCCATTACATGAGCGACCAAGCCACCATCACAAACCACTCCAATATAAACTTTACATTCATGAATTTCAATGGCCCAAGGACGGGGTGCGCCTTGTCCTGCTCCACAAGGATTATTGGCTGGATCTGTGATACTGATTTGGTCTATCAACGTTTTAGTTGTCGTATTAATCATCAATAAAGATTGATCTTGAAGATTCATGACAAAAAGGGTATCGCCTGATGGTGAAATATCAATATCTCCCAAACTAACCTTTCCTACATCTCCATAAGTCAGCTCATCTGGACTGGGGGTGATTTTATCTGGAGGCAATCCTGTATGTGTATCCACTCCTGTATTGACACCTGCCAGTGTATTGACATCCAACCAAGTGGTAACACCGCCTGTATTGGTATCATAAACGTAAATTCCTCCTGTTCCCAATGTACCAAAACCACTATGTCTTCTCATAACAGCAGACATATAAGCTTCTTCTGTATGTTGATTATAAGCAATACCCCATACAGAACCAGTAGCAGATTGAGGGGCAATGTCTTGTTTATTAGTGGCATCGTAGTTAAAGGTGATAATAGCAGGGTCGGCTCCTGTTGTTCCTCCAGCTAAAGGATCTCCATTGGTATAACAACTGGTTATTAAGGGAGGGTTCGTTGTTTCACAATAATCATCTTTATCATACAATGCCAAATCTACGCTACTACATCCAAAACCATCATCACAAATAAAACGAGTGGAGGCATAACTATTGGCATCAGCCGCCCAGACTCTATAGTTTTTGGGATAATTAGAAAATTCTATACGATAACAATAATTACCTGGTGCATTGGGTAGTGCAGAACAATCTGCACCTGATTGATCGACAGCCGTTGGATTGAGAAAATCTACCACATATAGACCATCACAATCAGTAGAATCACTATCTAACAATACATCATTATTGTCAAATACTTCAACCAATACGCCCTCTACTCCGACTTCATAAGGAAAGCCTTCAAAGGTACTATCTAGATTAAAATCGGTATAGACACGACCAGTGATATTAGAACATTGAGAGTTGAGGGTTTTATAAGAAAAGCAAAAAAGCAACAGAAGACAAAGTTTTAAAAAAAACTGTCTATGACTATAAAAACCTAAGTTGCTGAAAGAAAAGTAAGGTTTAAAGTTCATAATTTATGATTTTAATTTACAATTAATCTTACAAAGAATATTTTTATTGCAGATATTAAAAGATCTTACTTTTAGCCGTTTCAGTTAGGTAGGGATATACCAATCCCAGTACGTTTTTTTTGACGCATTTATATCTTGAGGGTCCTTTAAATAAGATGAGTAAGGACTAAATAGATTAGATAATAGTATAATTAGTTTTTTAGTTGTATATAAGTTGTTTTATCTATATATGTGGCTTTTGGTGTTAGTTGTATTGGTTGTTTTTGTAATGTATCGAGGTTTACGTCATTCATTTAATATTGGTTACATTTAATCAAGAATAATATCTTTATAGAAGATTAGGTTTTTTTAATGTGTTAATTATCAATTATTTATGTCTATTATAGAAATAAATTCAATTGTGGGGATAATCAAAAGTTGGTAAAAATCAAAAATATACATTCTATAAATAAATCTAATAGTTTATAAATCAAGCAATTAGACGTTTTTTTATATGTGGTGTATTCTTATGTGTAATGTGTGAAATGAAATGGTTTTTATAGGAGGCATAATATGTTTGTTTTAACGTTTTTGGTTTTTTAGGAGCTGACGGACTTTGCTTCGTTGTTTGGGAAAGTCCCGCTATCCGTTCTTATCCCCTTTGTAGAGCAAATTCATGAATTTGCTCTACAAAGGGGATACCACTTCTATCGGGGCTAGTTCGTCATGGTTTCAACCTATTGTAATTGAACTATATAAAAAAAGCCATCTCCAACTATGTGAAGATGACTTCTTAAAAATATTTTATGTAAAACTTATTATAGCATTTATTGCGAAACTGTTTGAGGCTCTATTGTTCCATTTTGAGCAAAGACCGAATTGCCGCCACCATCTCTTGTGCCATTACGGTAGGTTCCAATATAGAGGTCGCCATTTTTATATCTAAAATATCCAAAACCATGAGGTTTGTTTTTCTTGATAGGACCATAATAAGTCCCCTTGTTAAAGTTGAGAGAGCCATAGCTAACCCCTTTGACATTTTCAGCAAAGACCTTCTCTCCATTTTTGTACTCTCTTAATTGGATGCGTTTACTCTTCTTATAAATAGAGTTGCCATAACCACTGCGTTTACCATCCGCATATTCACCGATATACAGATCACCATTGTCATATTGAAATATAGCAAATCCTTGAGGTTTTCCATTGACAACAGGACCTTTGTAGGTTCCTAACTGTCCTTCACGAGAATATCTTTTTTCGATATAACGCATTTCGCCATAAGTTCGATTGCTGGGAGAATAATCTGAAAGGTGATTTTCGGCAGGAACCGTTTTTACTGTTTCTTCTTCATAACGATCATCATACATGCTTTCTTCTTTTACTGCATCTGATGGCTCTAAACGAGAGTCGATATATTCTTCTTCTGTACCATAATCCTGTTGTATCTCCGTATAAGCTGGAGGTGAATCATCAAAACGAGGACCTGAAGCAGTTCGAGGAGAATCATAAATGAATAAATACCACAGCATAGCAAGGGATAATATCACAAACCCAATGCTAACAAAGAGCTTAATGTTTTCCATAGTTGTATAGTTTTATGGGTAAAATTAGCTGTTTTTTTACATAAAATCTATGCTTTGACCATTTTTTCTCCAAGAGTTTAAAAAAGTGATTGATTTTTAGGCAAGAATGGATGCTATGTATCTGATATTTTGAATAAGTTGGAACTTAAAAATGATCGCAATTCTTGGGGATCTGTTCCGATATAAGAAATATAATTGTCAGGACGAACCAAGATGAAAATCTTCTCTGATGCTTCAAAAATATCAGTAGGTAAATGCTCTATCTTCTTTTGCTTAATAAAATCAGGTAAGTCCCAATCATCCTTAATTTGTGTACTTAAAAGATAGAAATGAGGACCTTTCAATAAGCTATAAACGCTATCGCCATTGGGTAATTCAAAATAAGGAAAATGGTCTCCTGCTTCCACTTTAAGGCTGTTGAGTTGTATTCTTGCATGATTTGTAAGTACTTACTTGCAAATATAACATAGAAATTTATACTTTGTTCAAAAGGTGAAGATTTTTTTTACTACAAAAGTTGCAAAAGAGGATATAAGATTTTTTCACCACAGGGATATAAGAGGACATAGGTTTTTATAATCAAAGATAAATAATAGCTTTACTCAATTCTTTAGGATTGAGATACACGAACCTAAATGGTGCTAAGAAGTCGTGTCCTCGACCAACTAGCCCCGATAGGAGTGGTATGAATGCAGAAGCGTTGGCTTTGTAAAACGTTGGCTGCATTCATAGGAACGGATAGCGGGACTTTCCATTGCGACGAAGCATTTAAAAGTTCGCTCCAAAAATAAAAATCATAAAATAAATAGAATTTCTTTCGCTCCTAAAAAAAGAAAATACACGAATTGAACAGCATTTATGCTTTACAATTCATCATTCATACTTACAAAAAAAGCCTACCAAGTTGTGACACTCGGTAGGCTTAGCTTGGCATTACTTATTTAAAATTCCATCTCTCTATTCTTCGTCCAGCTTTTCAACAGTAATCGGGATACATTGAAGTGGAGGACAACAACTGACTTGTTCGACTACCACAGGACAGCATAATTCGGCTTGGCAATCGCCAGGACCTACGCCGTCTAAAGTATAAACATACTCACCTGGTTCGGTAATCACATAAGTTTGTCCTGTTTCTCCTTGAATCAAAACCCCATCTTTATACCATTGATAATTAGTATAACCCACAGGAGCTTCTATGGTAATATTGATTGCCTCGTTATCACATACCTCAATCGGTACACTCACACAAGCAGTAGCAATATCGTCCTCTGTCGGGTCATCATTGTTGGGAGTTGAATCCGTATCTATTTCATTGGTCGCTGTAATTTCTGCTTCATTGACAAATACACCATCTGCTGTTACCGTAACGGTCAAATCTAAGGTAGCCATATCGCCATTGGCAAGGTCACCAATGATCCAAGTCGTACCATCAAATGTTCCAACAGAAGCCGTATTGACACCTGCATAAACTAAATCAGCAGGTAACACATCTGTCACCTCTACGCCTGTTGCATCGCCAGGACCTTCATTGGTTACAGTGATGGTAAAGGTTACTGCATCACCTATCATGGCTGTATTGGTATTGATGGTTTTGTCTAATGCTAAATCTACAGGCATTACGATAAATCCAAAGTCATAAGCATGAATATTATCACCAGAATCATCTGTCATAAAGGTAAAAGTCGCATACGTATTGGTTGCATCCATTACCCCATCATTGTCAATATTGTCAGCCGTATTATCTGTACTGGTAATCATTACCCCATCAGAAGGCTGTGTGATACCTTGAGCATCGGTCGCATTTTCGACATTGGTACCTGTTGGAATACGGATTTCATAGGTTTGATTGGGTTGTAAAGCACCACCTGTAAGGTTGATAGCTCCTTCTCCACCAAAGTAATACTGTCCATTGGCATCGGTCATAGCTGTACCAATCAATATACCACCAGCATCATAGATTTCAACGGTTATACCTTGCAAAGGTGGCTCACAAGGATCTTGTTGTCCGTCCATGTCGTGGTCAAACCATACATAGTTTCCTACTTCAATCGGTGGAGGTGAACACATCACTTCCAAGTCACCTACTGATACCCCTTTACTATCTAAACCTGTTAGGGTGACATTACCTTCTGTCAAAATCAAGCCCATTTCGACTTCTCCTGTAGCATTGTTAAACCAGCGAGTACCACCCGTATTGGCAACCATACTAGGATCATATCCATTGGCAACCAATTGTCCAGAACCTGCTAACATGGCAAAACCAGAGAAAGTTTGTTCATCGTGACGAGTGAAATTATCTGGTGCATCACAACGAGTAGAGACATTTCCAGCAAAATCATCTTGGTAATATTCTGGTCCATCTTGTAGGGCTACTTGGTCACAACCAGCTCCTCCTTCTAAGACTAAACCTTGACAGTTTACATTACAAGCTCTCAAAATATCCCCTGCAATAAAACCTAACTCCAATTCTGTAGTTCCTGCATAGGGTTGGTAGTTGGCAAAACCGACTTGTAATCCAAAACGGTCTATATACCCTAAGATGAATGAACCATCAACATCAATTTCTATATCTGCTAAGATAGGTTGTGGATAGGCTCTATCGGCAGCACCAATTGAACCCGTTCCACCCAAAGCATCAGCAAAGTCATCAGACCAGTTGTTCCAATTGGCAGAGACATCATCGTTACCAGGACAGTCAATCATCACCGCAAAATCTCTTGGATAATCCAAAGGAATTTCTAATACAGGAGCAAAAGTTCCATCAGGCTGAAGTTCTAGTACATAAGAAACTAGACCAGGATCACAAGTTACACCTGCATACACCTTACATTCATGAATTTCGAGTGCCCAAGGACGAGGTGTGCCAGTTGCACAAGGATTGTTAGCAGCATCCGTGAAGCTGATTTGGTCAATAAGCGTCTTAGTCTGTGTATCAATCATCAATAAAGATTGGTCGTTGAGATTGACTACAAAAAGGGTATCACCAGAAGGAGAAATATCAATATCCCCCAAACTGATTTTACCTGGCTCTGAATAAGAGGCCTCATCGGTATTAGGAGTCAATTTGTCCGCAGGTAAGCCTGTATGTGGGTCTGTTCCTGTATTAACTCCTGCCAACGTATTGACATCTAACCAAGGCGAAGTGATTCCAGTGTTGGTATCATATACATAGATACCTCCTGTTCCTAAAGTACCAAAGCTACTGTGTCGTCTCATAACAGAAGCCAAAAAAGCCTCACCAGTATATTGGTTGTAAGCAATACCCCAAATAGAACCCGTTTCTGCTTGGGTAGCCACAGGTGTTTTATTTGTTCCATCATAATTAAAGGTCACAATGGCATCATCTGCCCCTGTGGTTCCACCACCCAAAGCATCACCATTGGTATAACAACTCGTGATTAACGGTGGGTTATCGGTTTCACAATAGTCTGCTTTATCATACAAAGCCAAATCAACATTGTTACATCCAAAACCATCATCACAAATAAATCGGGTTTCGGCATAGCTATTCGCATCGGCTGCCCAAACTCGATAGTTTTTAGGGTAGTTGGAAAATTCTACACGGTAACAATAATTGCCTGGTGCATTGGGTTCGGCAGAACAATCTGCTCCTGATTGGTCAACGGCTGCTGAAAGATTATCTAAAAAATCAATTTGATAGAGTCCTTCGCAGTCGGTTACATCACTGTCCAAGAGTGTGCCGTTGTTGTCATATACTTGAACGGTCACGCCTTCAACACCCACCTCAAAAGGGAATGTATCAAAAACGCCATCTAGATTAAAGTCCGTAAAGACACGTCCATCCATCGTAGTACATTGAGATTGTACATTGTTAAAAGGAAAAGCTAACAATAATACAATAAGGCAACCAACAGTCCATAGAGGAGAATTTTTATTGTGTAAATTCTGCCTACAATGTACAGTGTGTAACAACTGTTTAAATGGTTGTTTTGTCATAACTCTAAATTTACATTTGTTTCTTTTGAGTTCACTTTTGATAGAAAAAAGAAGGGGGTACTAGTTTTGTTTTGGAAGTGAATATATCATCATTTATAGGCTGCTGATTAGAAAAGAGACTTTTATAAGGAGCGAAAGTTTCTTACTTCGTCGTTCTAGAAAGTCCCGCTATCTGTTCTCATTCCCCTTTGTAGATCAAATTCATGAATTTGATCTACAAAGGGGAATACCACTACTATCGGGGCTAGTTGGTGGTGGACACAACCTATTGTGAATATTATTATAAATTAAGAGAGGATAAAAAGAGGGATAAGTTGATTGGGGGACAATCAAGTCATGAACCAAAATCGAATGAAAATTATTTGGACAAATTGGAAGGAAAAAATAATATAAAGACTTTGACTCTTCTATTTAATACGAGTTATAAGTCATTTGGTTTTAAATCAAAACAATTTTAATACATAAAATGCTCACATAAATAAATGTTGATTTGTTTTTATGTGTTTTTGATATACTTAGTTTGATTTTATATTTGAAAAAAAAACTCTGTATAAGTAGGTGATTTTGTTGTTTTTGATAAAAAATAGACAGTTGATAAAAAAACCATTTTCCACTTTAAAGTGAAAAATGGTTTTATATTTAAAGTCTGTATGAAAAAAAAAATATTATTCTTCGTCTAATTTATTTACGGTAATTGGAATACATTGGAGAGGTGGACAACAATCTGAAACACTTAAGATGACTTCGGAAGTCAAGAAACAAGAACCCGCCCCTTCGATACGAGCATAAAGTGTATCACCAGCCGTAGTATAAGGACTCGCTACTGGACTCGCTCCCAAACTGGCATCCGCCAATGTATTGTGGTAGGTAACGGTTGCGCTACCACTCGGATTGACCAAAGAGTCAGCGACTGATAAGTCAAAATCTACTGTCCCATCTTCATCTTCATCACATATATCCCAAGCAGTATTGTCGATATCTGGTAAAGGATAAATAGTCAACATCGCTGAATCCATTGGTAAAGGACAATCAGGAGGAACATCTCCAATATTAGCATAAGTGACATACAAGAAATAAACTTGTGTCGTATCACTTGGATTACTAATGATTTGTCCTGTTAAAGTCGTATCAGTACTACCAGTGTTAGGAGTCATCGTTGTTAAGACTGTTGTACCTGTTTGATTATAGACATCAGTATCAGATAATAAACTTCCAGCTAAGTTGTAAGAGATCATATAATCAACCGTATCTATAGGAATATTAAAAGTAATATCGAAAGTTTCGCCTTCACAAATTTCCATAGGATTGATATCAGCAGTAATCTCTGGACAGGTAAAGAAACCAAAGTCATATTGATGGATATTATCTCCACTATTGTTAGTTGTAAAGGTAAATGATGCATAATCATTAGCTCCATTCTCTACAAAAGAACCATCATTGTCAATATTGTCTGCTGTACTATCCGTACCCGTTACAATGACTGTATCTCCAGGTTCTGTAATATTTTGATTGTTCATCGCACCATCTACACCATTCAATGGAACCCGAATTTCATAGTTGGTATCTGGAGCTAAAGAACCTCCTGTAAGATTGACATCTCCTTCACCACCAAAATAATACTGTCCATTGGCATCTGTAGTAGCTGTACCAATCAAGTTACCGCCTGCATCATAGATTTCGACAGGCACATTTTGTAAAGGCGGTTCACAAGGATCTTGTTGTCCATCCATATCCGCATCATACCAAATATAGTTTCCAATTTCGATAGGTGGTGGACTACACAATACCTCCAAATCTCCCAAAGAAACCCCTTTTCCATCCAGTCCTTGTTCTATCACATTTCCAGATAATACATCCAAACCATATTCTACCTGTCCTGTTTCATTGTTAAACCATCGAGTTCCCCCTGTATCTGTATTATTAGTAGGATCATATCCATTGGCCACCAATGTTCCAGAACCAGCCAGTGTTGCAAAACCAGAGAAGGTTTGTTCATCGTGTGCTACATAATTATTAGGAGCATCACATCTACCAGAAGCAAATGCAGCAAAATCATCTTGGTAAAATTCAGGATTATCTTGTTGGGCGAGTTGAGGACAAGCGGCACCTGTACCTTCCAATACTAAATCACCACAGTCTTCTTTACATGCTCTTAAAATATCTCCTGCTGTAAAAACTACTTCTAATTCTGTACTTCCAGCAAAAGGTTGATAATTGGCAAAACCTACTTGCAGTCCAAATCTATCAATATATCCCAAAATCAACGATCCATCAATATCGACTTCTATGTCAGATAAAATAGGTTGAGGGTAAGATCTATCTGCTCCTCCTATCGCTCCTGTACCTCCAATAGCATCATTGAAATTGTCAGACCAGTTATTCCAGTCTGCATCAATATCATCTACTCCTGGGCAATCATTCAATAAAACCCAGTTTCTATCATAGCTCATATCTATTTCTAAAATAGAGCTAAAAGTTCCATCAGGTTGTAACTGCATAACATGAGAAACTAAACCACCATCACAAGTAACCCCTACATATACTTCGCATTCATGAATTTCAATAGCCCAAGGGCGAGGATTACCTTGACCAGTACCACAAGGATTATTGGCAGGGTCTGTAAAACTAATTTGATTAATGAGTGTTTTGGTATCTGTATCAATCAGCAATAGAGACTGGTCATTGAGATTCATCACAAAAAGGGTATCTCCCGACTCAGAAACATCTATATCCCCTAAGCTGACCTTTCCAACATCTCCATAAGCGAACTGATCGTTATTGGGGGTGAGTTTATCTGCTGGTAAACCTACATGAGAGTCAACACCTGTATTGACACCAGGAAGGGTATTGACATCCAACCAATTGGTTACGACACCTGTGTTAGGGTCTATGGTGTAGATACCTCCTGTACCTAAAGGTCCAAAACTACTGTGTCGTCTCATAACAGATGATAAGTAAACTTCACCTGTTTCTTTATTATGAGCAATACCCCAAATAGAACCTGTTGCAGACTGGGGAGAAAGATCTGCTTTATTCGTTCCATCATAATTAAATGAAACAATGGCAGGATCAGCTCCTGTTGTTCCGCCACCCAATGCATCACCATTGGTATAACAGCTAGTGACCATCAAAGGATTATCTGTTTCGCAATAATCAGCCTTATCATAAAGTGCCAAATCTACATTGGTACATCCAAAACCATTATCACAAATAAATCGAGTTTCAGCATAACTGTTCGCATCTGCTGCCCAGACTCGATAGTTTTTGGGGTAGTTAGAAAACTCAACTCGATAACAGAAGTTACCAGGTGCATTGGGTATATTAGAACAGTCAGCTCCTGCTTGAGTACCTGCTCCACTTAAATCCACATTATAAAGTCCTTCACAATCTGTAGTAGTACTACTCATCAAGGTGCCATTGTTATCATATACATTGACATTTACACCTTCAACCCCAACTTCATAAGGAAAACCCTCAAAAGTTCCATCTAAGTTGAAATCTGTAAATACTTGTCCATTGATACCAGTACATTGGGCATAAGTAGATTGAAGAGGAATACAAAGAATCAATAATAAACCCAAACAACAAAAGAGTGGATTGGGGTATTTTCTCCTATGTTGAAAAGAGAAAAAACGTAAGAATAATCGTTTAACACTCATAACTTATGATTTTATAATAATTAAGACATGATCGTGGCTATTCCTATATGTATGTGTTATATAGAAACAGATGAGAGAAGGGGAGAAAAGCTGAATAGGAAAGGCATCAGTAAGGCTTTATATATTTACTGATGTGAACACACAAATTATTTTACTAGGAATAAGCTAGGTTAGGAAGTGGAGGAGTTTATATAATTACAATATAGGAGAGGGGAGATAGTTTTTAATAAACTATAAGGAGGAGGTGATGTTATTAGAAATTAAATTCTACTCGTTCTACGTATTAAATATTATTTTGTTTGATAAGTGTGTTAAATATTTTAAATGTTTTTATTTGATTATGTTTTAATGTTGTTTTGTTTATTTGTATAATAATAGATAAGGCTAATATTATTTATGTTTTATGATTAAATATATATGCTTTATTGTGTTTTTGTATATTTATTTGATTTTGTGATGTTTGAATATATGTTTTTTATTTGTGCTTCCTTGTCAGGAGATTTGTTTCGTATTTTTGATTTATATATATTGTTATAATGTTTTTTTGTTATGTTGAGTTTGTTGACTTTAATTTTTTATTTAAAGCTGTTTTTTTGTCAATTATTGTGTGTTGTTTTTTTTAGAAATGTTTTGTTTTGGCTTTTTTGTATTTGTATTTATGTATATTGAAGGGTGTATGTAAAGAGGTCTTATAGGGATATTTGACTGATTATCTATACACACTCTTTATCATTTTTACATCCTGATGAGTTTGAAAAATCGCTGTTGGATTACTAGCTAAGTTTTGTTCTAAGTGTTGTTTGATCTGTGCTAAGGTGTGTTTTTGAAACTTCTTACCCAGTATAAGTGTCTTTAAACGAGTATTGTTTTCCAATCCTTTTTCAATCAATTTTAAGCCTGTAAGTGTGAGTTGATTTCTATTTAAATCTATATGATAGAGGGTGGTATTTTTAGTAAGTACGTTTTTGAAGCTGGTCATTGCTTCATCTCCAATCTGGTTGGCTTGAGCTTCCAAAACTTTAGTAGAACGACTATATCCTAAGTCCAGTTTTTGTAAGGTTGGATGATTTTCAAGAGACTTAAAAAGGGCAGTTGCTCCCGTATTTCCCATATTATTACTGGCTAAGCCTAAGTTTGTGAGGGTTTGGTTTTGGGATAATCCTTCTGCTAACATACAAGTTCCTTCATCTCCTAAATGATTCACACTTAAAAGAAGTTCTTGTAAAGTCGAAGTACTGGCTAGTAATTGGGCGAGGACCATCGCTCCTTTTTCATCAATTTGGTTGCCACTTAGATAAAGGCGTTCCAATGGATATTGCGTATCTATAAGAATCGTACAAATGGCTTTTAGACCTTCTAATCCAATATGGGTGTTAACCAAATCAAGGCTTTTTAACTGTCGGTTTTGAGTGAGTAGATGAGCCATACTTTTGGCTCCTTCCACGCCAATGGGATTGCGTTTTAACCAAAGGGCTTTGACACTTTTATTATTTTCTAAGGCTTGGGTAAGATGGGTTGCTCCTGTTGCTTCAATGTAGTTGCAACCTAAATAAACCGTTTCGATATGATTATTTTCCGTCAGTAAATGAGCGACTTGTTTGGCTCCTTCATCGCCAATTCCGCCTGTTCCCAAAAGGATACTTTTAATATTGGTATTATTTTTCAATGCATTGGCTAACAAGCCTGCTCCAACAGCTCCCAAATCTTGTTTGCAACAATCTAATTTTCCTTCTTCGGTGATGGTTCCTCGTTTAAAAATGGTCGCTTCTGTAATTGGAAGGTCATTGGATAAAAAATCCAGTAAACTGTGAAGTTCTTTTTCTTCAAAGGGTAGGGATTCTATCGGTTGTTGTATGGGACAGAGTAATTTATATTTCATTTTTTATAGTTTAACAGGTGACTGGTGACTGGTGACTGGTGACAAGTGACAAGTGACTGGTGACTGGTGACAAGTGACTTTGGGGTTCAGTTACTAAAGGGGAAGACTGCAACCAAATAGCCCCGATAGTAGTGGTATGAATGCAAATGCGTTGGCTACCTAAAACGTTGGCTGCATTCATAGGAACGGATAGCGGGACTTTCTAATACGACGAAGCATTGAACCTTTCGCTCCTAAAAGTAATCATCAAGCACAAACAAAGCTTGTCGGATGCTATGATAAAAGTAAAAATAGAACCGCAACTATGAACTGAAAAACTATCGACTATGGACTTTTCAAACTTACCAATCAACGATTTTATAATCTTTTAGGAAAACTCCAAAGGTGGGCGAGGCTCCATTCAAAACACTGGCAATCGGATCGTAAACACGGGCAGCACCGTCCATACAATCCAAAGGCGTAATAAAACCATCCTTTCGCATTTTCATTTTTTTAGGATAGGGATTTTCATCGGTAATCCAACCTGTATCCACACTCGTCATAAAAATCTGATCCTTCGCATAATCTTGTGCAGATGTACGAGTCATCATATTCAAAGCCGCCTTTGCCATATTGGTATGAGGATGATAAATAGACTTATACGCTTTGTTAAATTGTCCCTCCATCGCTGATACATTGATGATAAATTTTTGTGGGAAAGGTGATTGAAGCAACATATTTTTGAGCCGACTATTGAGTAAAAAAGGAGCTGTCACATTGACCAATTGCACCTCCAACATTTCAAAAGTTGAAACTTCCGATAGGGGAGTCATCCAACTATTTTGTGGACGCAAATCCAGTTGTTGCTGATCTTTGTCTTTTTGACCAATAGGAAAATAGGCTTGTTCTATTGATGGATTTTTAGAATGAGTGAGGACTAAATGATTTTCTTTTTCTTTATCTAAAAGTTCTTGATAATAAGCCAACGGTCGTTTGATGGTTTGGGCTGCATTGTTGATAATGATGTCTAAATGACTAAATGATTTTTGAATGTGATCTATAAATGCATTTACATTTGAGATGTTGCGAAAGTCCAATCCAAATATGTGTAAACGCTCTGACCACTGGGCAAAATCTGGCTCATTGGCGTATTGTTCTTGGGCATTATTAGGAAAACGAGTGGTGATGATAACCGTTGCTCCATCTCGTAACATCCTCAATGCCAATTCATAACCTATCTTGATTCGTCCACCTGTGAGTAAGACAATGCGATTGCTTAAATCACAAGTTTGTAATCTTTTTTGATGATTAAATTCGGCACACTTAGGACATAAAGCATGATAAAAATAATGAAGGTCAGTAAAATTTTGTTTGCAAATATAACAATTGGCAGCTTTTTGAAGTTTTTGATAAGAACCTGCGTTTGTAGGAGCGATTTGCAATGTATCTTGTGTGGAGGCTTCATCATTTCGTTGGAAAATGTACGTTTGTGCCTTTAAGGTGTTATCTGCTTCTCGAATGTTTTTTGCTCTTTCTTTTCGATTGCGTTTACGGGCATCCTTATACATTTTGGTGACTAAAGTTTTGAGCGTTAGTTCATCCAATGCATCGTCAGGTTCTTCCACTAAATGCCGAAGAACTTCAATAAACGTATCCCAGTCTTTGGGATTGATTTTAGGAGCATTCACAGTTGGGTATTTTGTCAAAATAAAAAAAGGAGAAAGACGGTGGGTGTCGAAGCCACAACCTTCTGGTTGCAGACCAGACGCTCTTCCAATTGAGCTACGCCTTTCTCCAATCAAAGACGGCAGGACTCGAACCTACAACCTCTTGGGTGGAAGCCAAGCACTCTTCCATTTGAGCTTCTATCTTTGATTATAGGGAAGATGAGGGGAATCGAACCCGCAACCTTCTGATTCGCTACCAGACGTTCTTCCTTTTGAACTACATCTTCCTCCATACTAAAAATGACAGGGATTGAACCTGCGACCTCTTGGTTATGAGCCAAGCACTCTTCCGCTGAGCTACATCTTTAGAGTTTATTGTAATTTTGAATTTAAAAGTGAAAATGAGAGATTTTTGTTTAATTTAAAGCTCATTTTGAGATTAATAGCAGAGCTATTGATGGAAAAATAGCTGCCAAATTAGGCAAAAAGATTCATTTTTTAGCTTAAATCTGAAAGTTTCAATAAGCTCTTACTTACTGGCGGAGATGACGGGAGTCGAACCCGCAACCTTCTGATTTGCTGGCAGACGCTCTTCCATTTTGAGCTACATCTCCATAAAAAGTGGCAAAGATGGCGGGATTCGAACCCGCAACCTCCCAAATGAAACTTAGACGCTCTTCCATTTTGAGCTACATCTTTATCGAAAGGGAAAGGCGACGGGTTTTGAAATCGTGACCTTCTAGTTGAGCCAGACGCTCTTCCTACTGAGCTACACCTTTCACCTTTCTTGTTTATTCGTGTTTTTTTTGATTTGGAGCGAAAGTTGGATGCTTCGTCGCTACGGAAAGTCCCGCTATCCGTTCTTATAAATGCGCCAAGTTTTAGGTAGCCAACGCATTGCATTTATACCACTCCTATCGGGGCTAGTTGGTTATGGAAGGTACTTCTTAGCACCAGTTAACAGTCTTGACTTGAATTTTTAGGAATTGAGAGAATTAACAGAATTTACGTATTATCAGTCACCAGTCACCAGTCACCAGTCACCAGTCACCAAAAAAACTAAGGAATATCAATCCAAAAACTAAGTATAGCTTCTCCTTCTACAACTCTTTCTTCTCTCAAGACTCCACCATTATTTAATATCGTTTTTTTAGAAGCAATATTCTCTTTATCACAAGTTACTAAGGCTTTGTCAATTCCCAATTTTTTAGCTTCTAATAAAGATAATTCTAAAATCTTAGTCGCATAACCTTGTTTTCGATAGCTTGGTCTAACGCCATATCCAATATGTCCACCTCTTGTTAATAAATGCCCCTTCAATTGATGGCGGATGTTAGAGGTTCCAGCGATGATATTTTTGTCTTCGTCTAATAGCCAAAAAGTTGAGTGACAAACGAAGCCTCTATCTGGAATTTTCTCATGATTTTCATTGAGTTCTATAAATTTCTGGAAGTCAGTCGTATCAAATTTTAAGGAAAAAGGAACAAACTTTTCGTCCGTTGATTTCCAGTCTTCTAACATTTCGAGATACTGATTTTTGAATTGAATAGTGGGTTTTACAAGTTTCATTTTTGAATTTTTAGGGATTAGATACGGTTGTGCTGTCTCCATTGGCGATGGCATAAAGCCACCCGTCTCCACTACCTACATAGAGTGTACCATCTTTGTCAATGCTAGGAGTTGCATAAATACTGGGAATGGGATATCCATGTCTAGATGCAAATGAATTAGGTAGATTGAAACTTATAGGACGCATCTTTATTTTTTGGTGATTTCCTAAAAATAGTTGCCATTTAATTCTTTGACTTTCCAAATCAATGGCATTCAATCCTCCATCATGTCTTCCTAAGTATAAAGTATTTTTGGCGATGACAGGAGAGGGATAATGAGGGTCTGTTACTTCCCCCCAAGCAGTAAAATAGTTTGCCAAACCGTCTTTGAGCTGTATAGATAACAGTGCATTACTACGTGTAGTTCCATAAAAAGCGTATTCCTTCCAGATCGCTACAGAACTTCTAAGGCTTCCCTGAGATTCGCTATCCAATTTACTGGCTTGCCATAGGAGTTTCCCATTATTTTTGTCAAAGGCATAAACGGCAGGATGATCATAAACCGTAGAACGAGAGAAAGTAATGATAACTTGATTGTCTATAATGGTGGGAGCACCATAAATTTCTTGGAAGTCTTCCCCATATTTTCCATGAAACTCTAATTGTTTTTCCCAAATAATATTGCCTTGTATATCTAAGCAAGCAACTTTCCCTTCAACAAATGCGGCGTAAATATAGATTCCATCTGAAGATAAAGCCCCTCGTATGTTGGTATTGGCGACTTTCTTTTCTACAACAATTTTACCACTTTTTTTATCTACTACCACAATTGTTCCCGACTCATCTCCAATGATTATTTTATCCTTCATTATGAGAGGTTGGGCATATAATTTTCCTTCTCTTTTTATACTCCATTGCTCTGATCCATTCTTGCTGTTGAGGCATCGAAGATAACCATCGTCGCCAGTTGCATATATTCTCTTATTGGAATAAGCGACTCCACAGGCATCTTCTTTGGATTGAAAGTGCCAAATAATGTTGCCACTTTTGCGGTCTATACAATAAATACCATCCATATTGTCAGACTCATTGTGTTTTTCGCCAGAACTGCCCACATAAATATTCTTGGCAATAATGCTATTATTTAGGTAGCCTTGAATGCCAATATAGGTTTGCCATTTAATGGAAGGGTTATCAATTGATGGTCTATTGACATAACCTGTTCTTGCATTGTTTGCTTGAAAAGTCGCCCAAGTTGGACTACAGCCCATCAAACAATAGCTTAATAACCAATAAAACCCTATTTTTCTTAATGATTGCATAATTGGATGTATGACATAGAAATTTTCTATCCCTAGCTATTAACCCAATAATTCTTGCATTTGTTCCATAAACACGCCAACATGTTTTCCATCCATTAATGCGTGATTGACTTCTACTGAAAAAGGTATCTTCCAAATAGACCGTTCATTGTATAATTTACCAAAGGCAATTTTGGGGATAGAGGCTTGATTGTTGAAGCGTCTGGCGTGTTTCATGCTGGTGAAGGAAACCCAAGGAAGACTGGAAAAATAAATGAGGTTGAGTTTGGTTTTTTTCTCTTTCAATTTGCCATTTTTCTTTTGTTTTTCGATGCGTTTGGTTCCGTCTTCTATAAATTCATCTATATTCTCTAAAAAGTCAAAATAGCAAAAACTAAAAGTCTCATTGTCTTCATTTAAAATGGTTGAACCTCCATCAATACGGTCATAAATAACCACTTCATCTTTTTTGAAACGCAAGCGAAATTCTGGGATTTGGTTGGCAACTTTGAGGGTGTAATATAAAGAAGCTAAGAAAAATGAGATTTTATTTTTCTGGCAGTAGTTGTGTAGTGAGGTAACTTCTAATTGGGTAGTGATGTTGAAAAATGGATCGTCGTATTCTTTGAAAAAGTTAAAAGCGTCTTTGCGATTCCATTTAGAGGTGTTAAACTTTTTATAAGGATTTCTCATAGTTTTTGGGTTTTGAATTAGTTGAACAAAGTTGGTACTATAGTTTTAGAACACTTCCAATTCCAGTATAAACCAATTGAAAGCGGACTTTTTTATATAGACGTTGAGCGTTATTGTGTTCACTTACTGTTAAAAAGATTTTTTGACTTTTTCTTTCATTGAAAAGCCATTCGATTCCTTTTTGTATAAGGCTGACTCCGATTTTTTGACCTCGACTTTCTTTTTGGATTGCTACAAAATGAACATAGCCTTCACCACTTCCTTGATCGCTAACAAATATATAACCTAAAACTTTGCCATCTATGTTTTTAACAAAAATTTTATGCTTGCCTGTAGCATTCATTTCTAAAAGTTCCTCTGTACTATAGTAAGGATTGGGAAAAGCCGCATGGTGAAGTTGATGTAAACCTTCTTTGAAATGGGGATTAAATTCGACAATATTTTCGTAATCGACTTCCTCATATCCTTCATAGATATCGGGGGTCAAAAGATAAAGGATACTTTGATATTTCTTTTCGACAAAGTTGAGATTTTTAAAAAAATCTCTTGAACGTTGGTTTTTGACATTTAAGAATTGCCAGAGTTCTTTGACTTGTGGAGTATCTTCTAAAAAGAAATTGTACAAATCTTTTGATAAAATATCCCAGTCATGGCTTTCTCTTACATAAGGTCCCCAAAGCCAAACTTGACTTAAATCTGCCATGCAATCGCAACCTAATATCCCAACGATTTCATTATCTTTTGTTGCTTTGACAAACTTCATTTCTTGACGACTATGATTGTCTAACATTTCTTCATAGACTTGTTGAGGGTTTTCGCCACAGTGTAGGCATTGATTTTCTTCTATTGCATTGATGGGCGCAATAAAGTTGGCAATGGCTAAAAAATCTTCTTTTTGGGCAACGGATAATTTGATAGGTTTCATGCTTAATGGTGAATTATGAATGGTGAATTATGAATGGTGAATTATGAATGGTGAATTAT
>JAHDBB010000579.1 GCA_020630635.1 Chitinophagales bacterium | reverse complement strand
GGAAAATATCGATGTCAAATGGAATAAGTTATTTTTGTTGTTTCACTTAGTACCAGCCACCCGTCACCAATCACCAAAAAACACCCGTGCTCCGTCTCCTGCGATACCTTCTCTTTCCCATATCCCTCATCTATTGGGGAATCATATATGTTAGAAACAAGCTCTTTGACAAACGCATCCTCAAAAGTATCCAATTCGATATACCTATTATCAGTGTAGGAAATTTAAGCGTAGGAGGTACAGGAAAAACCCCCATGGTGGAGTATCTTATTCGCCTATTACAAGACCAATATCAATTAGCGACATTAAGTCGAGGATACAAAAGGCGTTCTTCTGGTTTTATCCTTGCCACAGAAGATGCCACCGCCGAAACCATTGGAGATGAACCCTTGCAAATTCATCGTAAATTTCCCAATATAACTGTAAGTGTGGGGGAAGACCGCATTTTTAGTACCTTGCAACTTCTAAAAGAAAAACCCAAAACCCAAGTAGTTTTATTAGATGATGCCTTTCAACATCGCTATCTCCGTTCAAGTTTTCAGATACTTTTAACCGCTTATGGTCAGCTTTTTACAGACGATTGGTATTTACCAACAGGAAATCTAAGAGACCTAAAAAGTAGTGCCAATCGAGCAGATATAATCATCGTCACCAAATGTCCTGCTCATTTGACAAGCGAACAAAAGGCTACTTGTCTTCAAAAAATCCCTACACTCTCTCACCAATCCGTCTTTTTTTCAAAAATAGTATATAGTCAAGCGTATGACTTCTTGAATCCAATGAAAACCGTATCATTGTCGCAAGATTTAAGTGTCTTATTAGCCTGTGGGATTGCCAACACCGCATCTTTAACCCAACATTTGGATAATTTATCTATTCACTGGGAGCGATTGGCATTTGGCGACCACCATTATTTTACGGAAAGAGACCTTTCAAAAATCGAAAGACGCTTTCAAAAAATGCAGGCTTCTACCAAAATCATCTTAACAACCGAGAAAGATGCCAGCCGTCTTTTTTTGCTCAAAGATACCATCATCCAAAAGCAGTTACCGATCTATTGTTTACCCATCAAAATGAAACTCATAGGAGAAGGAGCAGAAAAAGAATTGGTAGAATTGCTCAAGAAAAGCATTATTTTGATGGAAGATGTTCAAGAAGATGAATAACTTTGCGAAAAATTAAATCATGCAACAATTAAAAGAAACGGTTGGTTTTATACAAGATAAAACAGAAGGTTTTCAACCCGAATTGGGGATTATTTTGGGAACAGGTTTAGGGAATTTAGTCAATGATATAGAAGTCGCTTATGCACTTTCTTATGAAGATCTTCCACATTTTCCGATTTCTACGGTAGAAAGTCATACTGGACGATTGATTTTTGGAACTTTACGAGGCAAAAAAGTAGTCGTGATGCAAGGACGTTTTCATTACTACGAAGGATATAACATGAAAGAAGTTACTTATCCTGTACGAGTCATGAAACTTTTGGGTATTCAAACCTTATTTGTTTCCAACGTTTCAGGGAGTACCAATGTCTCTATTGAAAAGGGGGATTTAGTGATTATTGATGACCATATCAATATGCATTATGAAAATCCTTTGCGTGGACAACAGTATAAAGAAATGGGACCTCGTTTTCCCGATATGAGCGAACCGTATTCTAAACGACTGGGCGATGAAGCGATGAATATTGCAGAAAAGCATGGATTTCGGGCGCACAAAGGTGTTTATGTCAGTCTTCCTGGTCCCAATTTAGAAACCCGTGCTGAGTATTTACACCTTAATAAAATTGGTGGAGATATTGTAGGGATGTCTACCGTTCCAGAAGTGATAGTTGGGGTACATTGTGGATTAGAGATTTTTGCCATTTCTGTTGTAACAGACAAAGCCATGCCGATTGAAGAATTAGAGGTTGTGACGGTAGAAGAAGTGATTGCGGTAGCGATGGAAGCAGAACCTAAAATGACAACGGTTATCAAGGAATTGATCGAGGTGATTGGTTAAAAAGTGGTTCGTTTCGTGGTTTTGGGACGATGGGACGTTTTTGTGGTTCGTTTCGTGGTTTTGGGACGATGGGACGTTTGTGGTTCATGTCGTGGTTTTGGGACGATGGGACGTTTTTGTGGTTCGTTTCGTGGTTTTGGGACGACGGGACGTTTTTTTCTTATCAAAAAATAACTTATTCGATGTATTAATATAACGTCCCTCCACGCCACATCGTCCCCTTCGTCACTATTGAAAATGCTGCGAAGAAGTACTGTCCTCAACCAACTAGCCCCGATAGTAGTGGTATAAATGTAATAGGCTTGATACCACAAGTCAAAAAGACTTGCGGTAGGGCTTGGCTGCATTTATAAGAACGGATAGCGGGACTTTCCTTTACGACGAAGCTCAAAAAGTTCGCTCCTAATAAAACAAAATCAAAAAATAAAAAAGCTATTACGTGCTAATAAACAATGAAATTTTTTAACAACTAATTTTTTAAAAAACAGATACTTATGAAAAAAGTTTTTATCATTATCTTTTTTGCCTTATTAGGTATAAATGAAATATTAGCACAATTGGATAATACCGAGTTGCTTTTCCATTGGAAAGAAGATACCTTAGTGGGGTCAAGTGCTTTTAACAATACCTATAATGAAATATGGGGAGTGGCTCAAAATGGAGAAGAATATGCCATTATCGGCTCGACTGCTGGAACGCATATCTTCGATGTAAGTGATCCTGCCAATGCCTATGAAGCTGCATTTATACCTGGAGCCTATCAAGGAGTCAATGTGATACATCGAGATTATCACGATTATAAAGGTTATCTTTATGCTGTTTGTGATGAAGGTTATACCGTTTCGACCTTGCAGATTATTGACTTGCAGTCTTTGCCTGAATCTGCTGAAACTGTTTATGATTCACAAGAACTTTTTAGAACCTCCCATAATATTTTTATAGATACCGCTAGTGCTATTTTATACGCTTGTACACCAGGAGGAACCGATGCAAAATTGATGTTGTATTCTTTGGAAGATCCAACCAATCCACAAGAGGTCTTGGAGTATAATGGAATAAATGTAGGACACGTCCATGATTTATATGTACAAAATGATACTGCCTATCTGAATTGTGGAAACAATGGTTTGTATGTTGTTGATTTTAGTGATGTAGAAAATCCCATTGTGATTGGAAGTTTGACAGATTACCAAGCTTTTGGACAAGGGTACAATCATTCGGGCTGGTTAGATGAGGGAGGCGATTATTATTATATGGCGGATGAGACTTGGGGAACGGATATGAAAGTTGTTGAATTGAATGATTTTCAAGATGTTAAAATCACCAATCTTTGTGAGCCACCAACAGACAGTCCTAATTCGATTGTACACAATCAGCTTGTTTATAAAAACTATTTGTTTGCTGCTTATTATTATGATGGTTTGCAGATTTATGATATAAGTGATCCGTATAATCCCGAAAGAGTGAGAGCATTTAGTACCTCTCAATTGTCTCATAGCGCAACTTATGAAGGAGCTTGGGGCGTTTATCCCTTCCTACCTTCTGGTAATATTTTGGTGGCAGATATGCAAGAGGGTTTATTTGTGATTGACGTAAATTTGGATCTGGAATTACAAGGTTGTACGGATGAAAATGCTTGTAATTATGATATAAATGCAGTGGCGGATGATGGTTCTTGTGCTGAAAATGACTGTGCGGGTATTTGTGGAGGCGATGCAGTGGCTGGAACGTCTTGCGATGATGGTAATGCCGATACGACAGGTGAGGTTTGGACGGATGCATGTACTTGTGAAGTGGTGAATACAGGCGTAGAAAATACAGCTTTTTCCTCGCTTAAAGTTTATCCGATTCCGACCCAAGATTTTGTTGTTTTAGAAAATCTTTCTAATGAAAAAACGACGATTCATTTATATCATAGCAATGGACAAAAAGTAAGAGAGCAAGTTGTTGAAAATATACCCAATGTTTTTAAGTTAGATTTATCTGATGTAGCGACAGGGATTTACTTTTTGGAGATTCAACAGGCAGGAGAAATCATGCGTCAGAAGTTGGTCAAGGAATAATAGACTCTATAAATTATTTTTTAAAGCCGTTCTTTCCAATTTTATTTTTGGAGAGAACGGCTTTTTGCTTCGTCGTCGTGGAAAGTCCCGCTATTCGTTCT
>JAHDBB010000578.1 GCA_020630635.1 Chitinophagales bacterium | reverse complement strand
TATCCCAATCCTACCAAAGATTATCTTTTCTTAGACTTAAATGGTGTAAATGAAAATGATATAACGCTCCAACTTTTCGACATCTTAGGCAATAGCGTTTACCAGAAATCCCAAGTGCGACAAGGCGAAATCTTAGATTTGAGCAACCAACGAAAAGGCATTTATTTTTTACAAATTCAAGTAGGGGAGAAGTGGTATAGTGAGAAGATTATGGTCAATTGATTTATTAATGGTGAATGATGAATGATGAATTATGAATGCGGCTCTTTTTGTAGCTTCATCCTAAAGAATGAAGTAATAATTGTTTTTAGGAGCGAACGGTTAAATGTTTCGTCGTATTGAGAAGTCCCGCTATCCGTTCCTATGAATGCAGCCAAGTTTTCCTAAGCCAACGCTTTTGCATTCATACCACTACTATCGGGGCTAGGTCGTTGTAGACACTACCTTTTAAAAACTGTGGCAAAAATCGCACAGCAATTTGACAGCTTTGAAGTATAAAAAATCAAAGTTGTCAAATTTCCAAGAACTGCATGCATTCGTATATTTTATTCTTCCCAATATCATCGTCAAGACCATGCAAAATAGACCTGATGGTAGTGGTATGGCAAAGTTCAGTCATTGAGTAGAACCGAAATGACTGAGCTTTGCCATAAGAACGGACAGCAGGACCGTGCGTGACGACGAAGCAATGAACCGTTCTCTCCTTATCAAATTAAAAAATACAATAAATGCTAATACTGTATTTCTATGAGACCTATTTTGGCGTTATCGGATAGCCATACGTCTTGGTCTGTTACTTGTACCACGCCGTCTAAAGTGCCGTCGGTGATGCTATAGGTATTGATAATGGCAGTTGCAGATAGCCAAGCATCGTTGTCTGAATTTTGAATGATGCCATCGGGAACATAGTCGCCTCCAAATAAAGCGTATTTGCCCTCTGCGATTGTTTGTTGTTGATTGAATCCAAAAGCGGGGTTGGTTGTGAAATCATAGCTCATTCCTAAACTGGCATTTACGGGTGCAGCACTTAATACGTCTAAATGATTGCGATGGCGCAAGGCAATGTAATATGATTCGTCATAAACTAATTGTTGAAAACTAAGGGGCTGTCCTTCTGTATTGACAACTTGTCCGTTTGCTAATAAAAGCCCTGCTTGGGTTTCAACTACTGTCGTTGTAGCACTAGTCCCGCTTGCACTTGGCTCACCTGAACGCATTTCTACTAAAACCCAATCAACCACCATCTCTGGAAATTCCACAACGCTTTCCAGACCCTCATAATTCCAAGGCGGTGTATGGTAAGGTTGATTTTTGGGTAAAACGTCTATTTGTTCTAAGGAGGCATTCATGGATTGTGTTGTTGGATTATAGGCTCCTTCTAAAAAAGCAGAGACAGTTACATCTATTTTGTTATCACAATTAACAATAACTGTTTCTGACAAAAAAAGTGTATCAGCATCGCCATAACAATAATACTCAAAAAACGGATCTTCTTCACAAGGATTATCAACAAAGTAAGTAATTTCAATAGGCGTATTGTACAATTCTGTAGGTACAAGAGATGGATCAAAAACATTATTTTCTACGCCTACTCCTGAATAGGTTACAACATTATTGTTATATATATCATCATTATCAATCGCCAATGGTATCGCATCATCTGTACACCAATAATTGTCTTCTAAAGGAGCAATCAAACTATTATAAATTTGCTGATTTCCTTTTATATAAATAAATAACTCCCAATCCTCAGTGGTCCAAACATCTGGAAATTCATATGAGCTAAGAAAACCTAATTGTGAATTGTATGTATAAGTATCTCCATAATATTCTGGCTCACCTATACAATTATCATAAATAAGCAATGACTCATTACTATAAAAATTATAGGATGGTATTCCTTCGTCAGTAAAAGAATCACTTTGAGAAATGTCAATATCTACGTAAGTAAGTACCCAATTACTTATCAAATCAAAATGATAAATGCCTTTATCAAATGCTTTGTGGTGTTCTATTGATATTGTCCGAGTATATTGAGTAGTACTTGCACTGCCATCTACATTAGATAAACGATAGTAAGTATACGATAAAGTGTTTTCTGAAATGGTGACAGAAGTAATAGAATCAATCAAATAAGTTGCACTTCTTCCATAATCATCACTATACTCCTCTACATAATAAATAACATCTCCTGCCTCATACGGTAAAAAATCGGTACTCTTCCACGCTTTTGTTCCTTGAATTATGCCATTATCATCTTCAAAACCGAGTAATTTTGCTGTAGTCTTGGGCGCACTCAACAATTCATTAAAAGGCAAAAATTCGAGGAAACCATAGTTTTCGCTTAAAACATAAGCATAATTGTCAAAATCACTTGCAATTGCTTGTCCCCCATTCATTGCTTGCAAACTAAAGGTTTTCACATTATCCATATTTCCATACACATCCATGGTTGTTTGATTAGTACAAGCAATTTGTACGGCATCCAATCCAACATAATCAGCAGAGCTAATCGTGATGCTCTCTCCTACTTGAAGCATTGCATCAAACACCAGATTTCCTTGAAAATAATACTCTCCATTTGTTTCTTGAAGGGGTTCTTTGATAAATACAAAATCTTCGGTTTTTCCTTGCAAAAACTCAAACCGTGTCGTTTCTGTTCCAAACTCTCCATATATTGGCTCATCCCAACATTCACTACCTATGAGGTCATTAAGGTATTTCAAATGAAAATAATAATTGTTGGTATTACCACTTACCAATAAAGAATCAGCATAGTAAACAGATTGAGAATAGTGTTCCTCATTCTCAAATTCAAACCAAGAGGGTTGGTCATAAGGAAATACTGTCCAATCTTGAGCCAAAAGCCCGCATGAACATAAGAATAGACAAAACGTAATGATTTGTTTCATAACAAAGGGAATATTTTATTGGGTTAATAATTACACCAAAAATACAACATATTCTCTTTTTTGGGAACAAAGAGTTGAATTTTAAATAAAAATATATGTGAACGAATACATTTAAGGAGAGAAAGGTTTGTTGTTCTAACTTAGTTGATATAACAAATTTTTTCTTATAAGGAGCGAAAGGTCGGATGCTTCGTCGTGCAGGAAAGTCCCGCTATCCGTTCCTATGAATGCAGCCAAGTTTTTCTAAGCCAACGCTTTTGCATTCATACCACTACTATCGGGGCTAGGTCGTTGTAGACACTACCTTTTAAAAACTGTGGCAAAAAACGTACAGCAATTTGACAACTTTTGAAGCACAAAAAGAACCAAAGTTGTCAAATTTTCATGATAAGAATCGCATTCGTGTATTCGTGGCAAAAACCACGAAAGGAATCAATAATT
The DNA here is from genome assembly GCA_020630635.1 of Chitinophagales bacterium. Taxonomy (GTDB): domain Bacteria; phylum Bacteroidota; class Bacteroidia; order Chitinophagales; family UBA2359; genus JAHDBB01. The sequence continues at coordinate 826 of JAHDBB010000578.1, read as the reverse complement.
GTGAACGGAGTTGGACTCGAACCAACACTGGAGTTGTAATACCAGCCATATTACTGCCTCTACCAATTGGGCTACCCGTTCCGGTGCTCCCGTCCGGTCATATCCTTAATGAGACGAGAGCCAAGAGCAGTACTTTGTATTCAAAAAGTTTTATGCTAAATATCCCAGACGTATATACCTCATATACTTACGGCACTTTTAACAAAAGCTCATGTATAACCAGTCACAATCTACTTGTCACCAGTCACCACTAAGAGTGCCGTAGGAGATTCGAACTCCCTTCTTCTGGACTGATACTTTCTGACATTTCCTGCCAATAATGCTAAAACTCAAGCTAAGACCACAACATTGAAGCTAATTAGGCTGGATAATAAAGCTAATGGTAAGGCTCAAGCTTTAGGTCTATATTTTAATATTTAAAACACATGATTTTTTCTTTACCAGACATTTTCCCAGTATCTTCAAAACCAACCTTTTTATAAAATCCATCAGCTCCATCCTTTTCCTTTGGCACGTAAGATAAATAAATTTCAGTTACTTCTGGTCTTTTTTCTTTGATCACTTCTTTTATCAAGTCCATAGCCGCTTTACCATAGCCCTTTCCCTGATGGTCTTTATCAATCATAAAACGCCATACACCATATTCTTTTTCATCATCATCCAGATATAGCATCACAAAACCCACCGCTTGATCCTCTTGGAAAATGCCTCGAAACCAAGCTATTTCACTATAATTTCCTTCAGCAACTGACCAGGCATTTGGAGCTACTTGATCTTTTTGGTTATCAAAAACCTTTAGCCTTAAAATACTTATTAAGTTTTCTTT
>JAHDBB010000577.1 GCA_020630635.1 Chitinophagales bacterium | reverse complement strand
TGGGAATATAGTTTTGTCCATAATTGGAAGAAAGCCGATAGGATCACACAAGAGGAGTATGAAAATGAAAAAGATATTTTCCAAAAACACCATCTTCAAAAAGCAGAAGGACGAACGATTGGTTTTTTCATTGAAACAGATGAAGAACACGAAGAACGAATTGCGAAGTTGTTTTCCTCTAGCAAATCAAAACCCAAGAAACCGGTAAAAATAGCTAAGTTCAAGCTTAAAATAGGTCGAAATGAAAAAATTACCGTAAAATATAAAGATGGAACTATCAAAGAAAATGTGAAGTATAAAAGGGTACAAGATGATATAGATAATGGAGCATGTGAAATAGTAAAGTGATACGACTCCATCAATATTGCTCATGCGTAAAAAGTAAAGAATGAAAAATAACCACACCAATGGCTACGAAAGCAATGAATTGATAGATAGATTGCCCAAACACCTAAAGCAATTTATCAAACCTCAAAACTATGATAATTATACGCCCATCAACCAAGCTGTATGGAGATATGTGATGAGAAAAAGCGTCAGATACTTATCCAAAGTTGCTCATCAATCTTATGTAGATGGATTACGAAAAACAGGAATAGGGATTGAGGAAATTCCGAGTATGTATGGAATGAATCGAATCTTAAAAGACATTGGATGGGCAGCCGTAGCAGTCGATGGATTTATTCCGCCCAATGCTTTTATGGAATTTCAAGCCTACAAGGTTTTAGTTATTGCCTCTGACATCCGACAACTGGAAAATATAGAATATACACCAGCTCCTGATATTATTCATGAAGCAGCAGGGCATGCACCCATCATTGCCAATCCTGACTATGCAGAATATTTGAGACGATTGGGAGATATTGGAGCAAAGGCTATTTTGTCCAGACATGACATAGAACTCTATGAAGCCGTCAGAAAACTTTCTATACTCAAGGAAGCAGAAGGCATCGACGAAAAGGAGATAGAAGCGGCTGCTAAAGAGGTGGATCGCTTGCAAAAGATGGAGGTAGAGTTGTCAGAAATGGCACAGATGCGTAACTTACAATGGTGGAGTGTGGAATATGGTTTGATAGGAGAGATGGAAAATCCTAAAATATATGGCGCAGGTTTGTTATCTTCGATTGGTGAAAGCAAATGGTGTATGAGTGAGGAAGTCCAAAAAATACCTTATTCTATCCAAGCCGCCAAACAAGGTTTTGATATTACCCAGCCACAACCACAGTTATATGTGACACCTGACTTTTCCTATCTTATGGAAGTCTTAGAAGAATGTGCCAGTAGGCTAAGTTTGAGAAGGGGAGGAGCTAGAGGACTTCAAAAATTGATAGAATCTCAAATGGTGGGAACCATAGAAATTAATACAGGCTTACAAATATCAGGGCAGTTTTCACGAGTTATATTGAATGAAGACAATGAAGTAATCTTCTTTCAAACAACAGGTCCAACCGCTTTGGCTTATCGAGAAAAAGAATTGATTGGACAAGGTATCGAATATCATCAAGAGGGCTTTAGTTCTCCTTTAGGCAAGTTAAAAAATATCAACTTAGCGATTGAGGATATGGGACCTTTCGACTTAAAAGCCTATAATTTTTACGATGGCAAGTGGTTGTCTTTCGAGTTTGAAAGTGGGATAAAAGTAGAAGGACTCAATGTTACTGGAATCCGAAACATTCAAGGTAAACTCATGTTGATTCAGCTTAAAGATTGTACCGTAACCTATGAAGATGAAGTCTTGTTTAAGCCCGAATACGGTACGTTTGATATGGCGATTGGTAGCAAGATTATTTCAGCTTATGCAGGAGCAGCCGACCACAATTCATTTCCCAATCTTTATGAAGCCTCAAAGATCTATACCATCAAACCAGAAAAATCTTCTGCTCTCTTAAAGTTAGAAGAACAATACGGAATCGTTAGACAATTAAGGGAAAGTAAAACGAAAGATGATGAACAACTAAAGCAAATCTTTGAGCTTGTTCAAAAAGACTATCCACAAGAATGGTTACTTTTATTGGAAATGGTTGAAATTACAGAGGATGAAGACTTAAAAACAGCCATGTCTAATCAATTAAATGAGATAAGCAGTCAATGTCCCCACTTGACAACACTCATTAAAGAAGGTTTAGAAATGTTGGAAAAAGAAGTAGTTGAACATTCCTAAAAGTGGAGGCGTACCAATCGGATAATTATACAAGTTATGAGCCGCAATTTGGCAACTTTCATCACGAAAAGAACCAAAGTTGTCAAATTTTCCGAAGCCCAAACGTTGAGACCCTTCAAAATAGCCCCGATAGTAGTGGTATTCGTGTGAAGCGTCGGCTTAGAAAAACCTAGCCACACGAATAAGAACGGATAGCGGGACTTCCCAATACGACGAAGCCCCAACCTTTCGCTCCTAAAAAAAACAGGCTTTACTTCATTCTTCAGGATGAAGTACCACAAGAGAACAGTTATATGAAGAGGAAAAACACAATTTAAACCACATCACTGCCTCAAACAAATTTCTTATGAAAGCCATCCAATTCATCTTGCTTATTTTAGCGATTACCTTTGCCTTTGTAAGCTTTCTCGGACAAAAAGCATTAGAAGCCATGAATCCATCTTTCAAATATCAAGCATTTTTAGAAATTGACAAAGACCATGCAGTTACCTTTCAACTAGAAAAAAATGCCTTGCACAATTATTTAAGTATATTTAATGGAAGCGAAGAAATCCAAGTCAAAGACTATAGATTGACCGATGATTCATTGATTTTTACCATGCCCATTTTTTATTCACAAGTCAAAGCCAAAATCGTAGAAGATCACCTCGAAGGCACTTGGTGGAAAAATCCAGCAACCTCCGATTATACCATGCCTTTTTATGCGTATGAAGCCGACAAAATCCCATCACAATTCAATCAAACCCCTTTATCAACTGCCAATAAAATAGATTTTACAGGAAAATGGGAAAGCACTTTTAGTCCCGATACAGAAGACCAATATCCTGCTATTGGAGAATTTAAACAGGGCAAAGACGACCAACTAACAGGAACTTTTATGACGGAGACGGGCGATTATCGTTTTTTAGCAGGACAAGCCAGAGGCGATGAGTTTTATCTATCTTGTTTTGACGGCTCTCATGCATTTCTATTCAAAGGCAAAAAAGAAGGAGAATCCATCAAAGGTACATTTTGGTCAGGAAAACATTGGAAAGAACCCTTTGTCGCCATTCAAAACGATAGTGTATCATTGGGTAATCCGTATGAATTGACCTATCTCAAAGAAGACCACCAACTAAACGACTTTGTATTTTCTAATTTGCAAGGAGATTCTATCCGAATGACGGATAAACAATTTCAAGATAAAAGCTTAGTCGTTCAAATATTTGGCTCTTGGTGTCCCAATTGTATGGATGAGACCGCCCTTTATACCGAACTTCACAAAAAATACAAAAAGGACATTGAGTTTATCGGAGTAGCCTTTGAAAGAAAGGGTACTTTAGAAGAAGACAAAGCCGTTTTAGAAAAATACATCAAGCATTTCGACATCCAATACCCTATTTTATACGGAGGCAAAGCCAGCAAAAAATACGCCTCTGAACAATTCCCCATGCTCAATAAAATCATCTCGTTTCCCACTACCATTGTTCTCAACCGAGAGCGTGAAATAGTCAAAATCCATACAGGATTCAACGGTCCAGCTACCAGCGTCTACGAGTCCTATCTAGAAGAATTTGAGACCCTACTTCAAGAACTTGTCAAAAAATGAAGACTTATTGATGAATTTAGCCTAACAACCACAGTTTTGTATGTTTCAAGCAGAACCAAAAAAGAAGCATTAGCGAAGCTCAATTAACGTGAACTTGGAAACAACCCATGTGATAATCAATAGATTATGATATGAAATCGCATGAAAAGATAAAAGCACGAAGCGTCTCTCCCGCTGGCGGGAGAATTAAAGAGAGTGGACACAAAACACCTCTGTCAAAAGTACTATTTTAATCCAAAATTCACGTTAACTTAACGTGAATTTCGGATTAGTAAAAGTCTAAATATTTGATTTACAGATTCTTATGATGTTAAAATTAAATTAGAACCGAAAAAGAAGCGTTGGCTTGCTAAATTTCGGTAGCGGGGCGAGGGCTTTGCGAGAGGAACATTAAATTTAGCGAGAATTTTGCGACGGGAACGCCCAGTTTTT
>JAHDBB010000021.1 GCA_020630635.1 Chitinophagales bacterium | reverse complement strand
CTGATGATATTACTACCGTTCCAACCGCTGGACAAATGGGGGAGAATAACTATACCGTTACCTTTGATGATGGAAACAACTTTGCTTGTTTTAATGAAATGATTCCTGTTGGTTATAACTGTCCTCCTATTAATTGTCCAACAGCAAATTCTATTATCACCAATGATACTATTTGCAGTGAAAATATCACTGATGAATTGATAGATTTCCAAGGTATGATTGAATCAACTAACCCCGCTAGTGATCCCGACAATGCCTTTACAGGTATTTTTTATACTAATGATGACTTAGGTTTCTTAACTCTTACTCAACCTAATGGAGGTATTATTGAAGGTATAAATATAAATTGCAATGAGATATTAGAGACTCTTTACGCCTATATGGGCTGTAGTAATGGAACTGCCAACATTGATGATGATACTTATGAACAAGTTGGTATTTTTAATTTAACAATCTACCCAGAACCGCAAACACCAACTATCACTATGGTTGATGAGTGTACTTATACCATTAATCCAGCTTGTCCAAATGACATACTAAGTACCACAACTCTCAACTTATCTCCCAACACCAGTACTGGAGATACTTTGATTACAGTCGTAAGTAATCTAACTAATACTCCTTGTGAAATTACTAGCTTTAATTTATCTTATGATGCTTGTCCTAGTAATGATTGTCTATCATCAGATTTTTCAATGATGAACCCTGAAAATATTTGTGAAAATGAAAATCCTATGAATTTTCCACAAGTGGGACTAGATTATCAAATCATTGATCCTAATAATACTTGGCTTGGAACTGTTGAATGGTATATTGATAACCCTCCAACAATCGTATATGATCCTACAACCTATCAATTTTTGCATAGTAACAGTAATAAGTGTATAGCAGACCCACCTATCACTCTCTTTGCATTTGCTCCTTGTGATAATACAGGAGATAATATTGCAGATACCTTAATTCTAGTAGCTGAACATGAAATTATTATCTACCCACCTATACAGGAACCTATTATTATGGGTCCAACATCAGATCAGAATGGAAATTGCATTTACTTAATAGAACCTTTCTGTACTAGTAATATATTAGATACAGACAGTGTTGGATTCTCTCCAAATACCAGTTCTGGCACATTTTCTATTAATGTAACAAGTGGAATAGCTAACAATATTTGTATGCCAGAAAATTTTATATTTATGCATGAAGCATGTGACATGTTAGAATGTTTAACTTCTAACTTTGGAACAGTTGTAACCGAATCTTTATGTTCTGGAGATACTCCAAATTTACCAAATGACTTCATGATTATAGACCCCAATGGCACACAAGTCACAGATGTTATTTGGTATATTGGTAATAATCCTGATACTGACCCTTTATACATTTTGGAAGAAGTAAATTTTGAAGGAACAGATAACTGTACTCCCGATGCTATTGTTGAGCTTTTTGCTTTTGTTGGGTGTGATATAGATGCTAATGGAATTAACGATAACTGGATAGAAGTTGCTTCACATAACTATCAAGTTTATCCACATATTCAGCTTCCCACCCTTACTGGTCCAACTATTGATTTTGATGGTATCTGCACTTTTACTATCGAGCCTGCTTGTCCTAATGATATATTAAGTGCAACCTCTTTTACAACGATGCCTGGCAGTATAGGAGGAGATACATTAATCAATGTAATTAGTGGGCTAACAGATAATCCTTGTCCTAGCAATAATTACAACCTTCCTTACAGTCCTTGCCCATCTTTGGATTGTTTTATCTCTAACTTTATCCCATCAGAAATAGAGCCACTTTGTACGGGAGATGTTCCAGCTTTACCTACTGACTTTATGATTGATGATCCTAACGGTACATTATTTGGAGATATAGAATGGTATGTTGGTACAGATCCTGATAATGATGCTATTTATACTCCAATAGAAGTGACACACTCTGGAAATAACAATTGTACAGCTGATAGTCCTGTAACTGTTTACGCTTTTGTTGGATGTGATAGTGACCTAGATCAAACTCAAAATGAATGGATACAAGTAGCCACTCATACTTTTCAGGTTTATCCACATGTTCAATTACCAACTCTTATCGGTCCAACTATTGATTCTGATGGTATTTGTTCTTTTATTATTGAACCTGCTTGTACTGACGATATATTAAATGCAACCTCTTTTACAATAATGCCTGGCAGTATAGGAGGAGATACATTAATCAATGTAATTAGTGGGCTAACAGATAATCCTTGTCCTAGCAATAATTACAACCTTCCTTACAGTCCTTGCCCATCTTTGGATTGTTTTATCTCTAACTTTATCCCATCAGAAATAGAGCCACTTTGTACGGGAGATGTTCCAGCTTTACCTACTGACTTTATGATTGATGATCCTAACGGTACATTATTTGGAGATATAGAATGGTATGTTGGTACAGATCCTGATAATGATGCTATTTATACTCCAATAGAAGTGACACACTCTGGAAATAACAATTGTACAGCTGATAGTCCTGTAACTGTTTACGCTTTTGTTGGATGTGATAGTGACCTAGATCAAACTCAAAATGAATGGATACAAGTAGCCACTCATACTTTTCAGGTTTATCCAGATATACAAGCACCTTTTATAGATCCTCCTACTAATGACATAAATGGAAATTGTATTTATATAGTTTCTGGTGCTTGTGAAGATGATATTTTAGGTTTAGAAAGTTTTATTTTAACTCCTGGAATAAATGCTAATGATACTACTATAAATGTTGCTACAGGATTAACTAATAATCCTTGTCAGGATATGGACTTTATTATCTCTTATGAAGCTTGTGATAATTTAAGTTGTTTGTCTTCAAACTTTATGGAAACAAATACAGAATTATTATGTAGTGAAGATATGCCGAATTTGCCAGAAGAAAATATAGATTTTACGATTGATGATCCCGATAATACTATTATAGGTAATATAATATGGTATATAGGAACTGAACCAGATAATGATCCAGTTTATACTCCTCAAGAAATTATGCATTCAGGAGAAACTAATTGTAATCCAGATGATGTTGTTACACTTTATGCTTTTGTTGGATGTGATACGAATAATGACGGAAGTAGTGATGCTTGGATACAAGTTGCTAGTCATTCTTATCAAATTTATCCTACTCCTCAATCTCCTATTATATCTCAAGCAATTGATAATGATGGCATATGTACATTTACTTTTGAGCCAATTTGTGAAAACGACATAATTAGTCCTAATGAAATTGTTTTAAATCCTAATGAAACACAAGAATCAATTATTATAAATGTAACAAATGGAGTTGATGATAATCCTTGTACTAACTTAGATTTTACTTTTGAAAATTTAGTTTGTCCTTCTATTGACTGTCCAAGCATAAATAATTTAAGTCTTGATTTATATTTTTGTGAATTAGCTGCAGTCAACCTAAATTCTATTAGTGATACGATAACTACTAATGACCCAAACAATCAGAGTGGTGGTTTTATTTGGTATGAAGATGCAAATCTTACTACTCCTGTACAAGATAATAATTTTGGATTAATAAATAATGAACTTTGTTCACCCATTGCTGATACTTTATACTTAGGCTTGACTTGTTTAAGTGAACCTGACATTCCTCTACCTTCTGGTAGTTTAACTATTAATGTTTATCCTATTAATATAAATTCTTTCATTACTCAAAATGGCACAAACACTTGTAATACTTCTATTGAGATTGATGAGAGTTGTGAGAACTATGTAACAGTAGATATTCTATCTCAATCTGCTAATAATGGAGATGGAATAGGAACTCACCTCTACAATCTTTCTTATAATTTTGGAAATAGTGGACTGTCCTGTATTGAAGACTTTGCTATTGAAATTGATTTTGAATGTGAAACTATTGAGTGTTTAACTTCTGATTTGGAAGATATAGTAAATATAACAATTTGCGATGGACATACACCATTATTACCCATAGCTGGTACAGACTATCAAATTAACGACCCTAGCAATACTTTAGCTGGTGATATTTTGTGGTACTTTGATAATAATCAACCACCTGTTGATGTGTATGATGGAAGTCCTTTTATTCATAATGGAGATCCTTGTGATCATGATACATTTGTAGAACTTTATGCTTATGCTCCTTGTGATACTGATATGGATGGAAGTATTGATAATTGGGTTTTGATAACAACCGCCAATATCATTGTCTATCCTATGGTGCAAATACCTATTTTAGAAGGTCCATTTATAGATGATGAAGGAAATTGCACCTTTACTTTTGCGACAGCTTGTGAAGGCGATATGTTATCGCAAACTGAAATATTTATTCCCGCAGGAGAAACGATAGAGGAAACAATCATTACTGTTACAAGTGGGATTCTTGATAATCCCTGTCCAACAGAAGAAATTACATTTAATAATTTAAGCTGTCCTGAAATTGATTGTCCTATTCCAACTCCATTAGATCTTAATCTATATTTTTGTGAGATGGCTAATATTGACTTAAATGAGATAAATGATGCTATCATTATAGATGATCCTAATAATCAAAACGGTGGATTAAGTTGGTATGAAGATGCAAGTTTGACAATTCCTTTGGGAAACACCAGTTTTGAATTAATAAACGATGAACAATGTACACCTATTATTGATACCTTGTATGTCGGATTAACTTGTTTAATTGATCCTAACAATATTATTTCAGCAGGAACCTTAACTGTTACTGTCTATCCAATTAATGTCAATTCTTTTATTACTGAAAATGGCGAAAATACTTGTAATACTTCTATTCAAATTTCTGAAAGTTGTGAAGGATATTTAGCTGCAGATATTTTATCCCAATCAGCTAATACAGGTGACAATATGGGAAGTCATATTTATAACATTTCTTATAATTTTGATGATAGTGGACTTTCCTGTATAGAAAATTTTTCTATTGAGATAGATTTTAATTGCCCAAATACAGACTGTTTTACAGCAGAATTCACACCTTTACCAATAGAGTTAATTTGCCAAGAAGGAACACCTAATTTACCCACAATAAGTGAAGAAATTATAATTAATGATCCTAATAATACAGTAAGTAGTGAACTTACCTGGTTTATTGGCAATGATCCAGAAACTGCACCAATTTATACAATTCAAAATGAACAACATTCAGAAAATGATTTTTGTGAACCGGATCCTATTGTCAATTTATTTGGATTTTTAGGATGTGATTTAGCAAATGATGGAATACAAGACCAATGGGTTCAAGTTGCTACTTATAGCTTCCAAATTTACCCAACTCCACAAAAACCTGATTTGATAGGTCCGGTAACTGATGAAAATGGAAATTGTCTGTATGTTTTTGCTCCATTCTGTAATGATGATATTTTAAATGAAACAGAACTCACCTTAATGCCAGGTGAAAATATTTCAACGTTAGATTTAACTGTTACAAGTGGTATTCCGAGTAACCCTTGTCCAGATACCACATTTACCTTCACCAATATACTTTGTTCTCAATTAGAATGTTTGGTCTCTGATTTTGATGAACCTATTACTGAGGTTTTCTGCCAAGAAGGCACTCCAACATTACCAGAACTAAATATAGATTTTGAAATTAATGATCCAGACAATACACTTATAGGTGATATTACTTGGTTTGTGGGCAATAATCCTGATGAAGCTCCTATTTACATTGTTCAAAATGAACAACATTCAGCAAATAATTTATGCGAGCCTGACCCTATAGTAAACTTATTTGCATTCGTAGGTTGTGACTTAGATAATGATGACATACAAGACCAATGGGTTCAAGTTGCTACTCATAGTTTTCAAATTTATCCTAATCCCCAAATGCCTGTTTTAACAGGTCCAATAATAAATGAAGAAGGAAACTGTTTATTTGCCTTAAATCCTTTTTGTGAAAATGATATTGTATCGGAAACAGAAATTACTCTTTTATCAGAAGAAGTCTTAGAGGATTGGACGATAACTGTAACTAGTGAAATTGAAGATTCACCCTGTACTTCTGTTAATTTTACATATACAAATTTAATGTGTCCTTCTGTTGATTGTCCAACAGTTACAGAAACAATAGATTTAAATTTGTATAGTTGTCAAGATACATCTTTAATTTTGGATGAAATAATAGACCTAATAGAAATAAATGACCCCAGTAATCAAAGTGATGGTTTTAGTTGGTTTGATGATATAAATTATAATATCCCTATTTCTGATTTTGAAATTAATTTTAATAACAATGATCAATGTGAACCTTTTGTAGATACAATCTATGCTGTTTTAAACTGTTTAGCGAGTCCTGATACTCCTATCCCCGCCGGTCAAATCACCATGACCATTTATCCTAATGACCTTAGTATATTTATAGATTCTAGTGGAACTAATACTTGCAATACTATGATAAGCATTGATCCAACTTGTGAAGAATTTATAAATATATCCCCTAGTACAGAACAAATTGCTAATCCAGAAGATGGGACAGGTACTCATACCTACACATTTTCTTATAATTATGAGAATGTTAATATAAACTGTGGTATTGATTTTACTTTGGACATTCCTTTTAGCTGTGTAGAAGAATGCCCCAATAACTTAATAGTGAATGCTATAAATGGAGAAATTTGTTCTAGTGATGAAATTGACTTTTTAGCTACTTTAGAAGGAGACGGAGCATCTGATATTTATTGGATTGATCAAGAAAACAATATTTATGAAACAGATAATTTAGTACTAAATCCAATTAATAATAATTGTATTCCTGATACTATAATCTTTAATGTTTATGCTGTTTGCCAAGTCAACATTACTGATACTTTATTTGTGGAAGATCCAATTGAAATAATCGTATATCCAACAATATTTGCTAATGCTTATACTAGTAATGGAGCAGGTTCTTGTGAAACATTAGTTGAAATTACGCCAGAATGTATAGACTATGTTAACCTTGAACCAGAAGGAGGACAAACAGCATCCGACGAAAATGGTTTGCATGAATATCTTCTTTCTTACAACTTTGAAGATTGTCCCAATGACACTACTGTTTTAATAGCTTATTCAACCTTAACTATTGAAGCCAATAACTTAAGTCCTATTTGTATAGGAGAAGACATCCAACTTTTCAATACTGATGATCTACCTGATGGAGTTATTTTTGAATGGACAGGTCCTAACAATTTTGAATCTACTGAAATGAATCCTGTTATTGAAAATGCAACTTTAGATATGGTTGGTATGTATTATCTAACAGTAATACAAGGCGATTGCGAAAGTACTGATTCAACATTAGTAACAATCAATGAAGGTTCAACGGCTATCCTCTCTACAACGAGTCCTTCTACTATTTGTCCTAACGACATGATAGATATCACTATAACATTTACTGGTACTCCTCCTTTTAATCTATCTTATTCTAATGGAGAAGAAACTATTAATATCATTGTTACAGGAATGGATACGACCTTTACGGTCATTCCCACTACCTTTAATATTTATACATTAGAAACCTTAAATGATGCTGGCAATTGTACTGGTTCTATTAATACAGATAATATTATTTTTGATTTCTTTGAACCACCTTCATTTAGTACTCCAACTCATGAATGTGATGTAAATAATACAACTTATACAGTTAGTTTTGAAGTTGTGGGAGGCACACCACCTTATACTATTGCCCCATCAGATGCAGGCATATTAGACACTGATACCAACACATTTATTAGCAATCCCATAAATAATACAGAAAGTTACAATTTTACATTAAGTGATCAAAGTGGATGTTATACTATAAATATCGATGGATTATTTAATTGTGATTGTAGTAATGATGTAGGAATCATGCCTAATGATATGTTAATGGCTTGTCAAGGCGATACAATCACAGCATTAGTAACAGATACCATTCTAGACATTGATGATATTGGTATTTATATTTTACATGAAGGAGCAGGAGGAATTATCACCAATCCTATAGATACCAATTATATAGGTGCATTTACATTTGATGCTTCAACAATGAATACAGAGCAAACCTATTATATCTCTTTTGTCATTGGTAATAATAATGGCAATGACTTACCAGATATAGAAGACGCTTGTTATACTGTGGCAACAGGAACACCCATTACATTTAATCCAATTCCAGATGTCACTATAGATGACCAAGTATTTTGTAATAGCATTGATCTAACAAATCTTATTTCAGATATTTATATTACCTTTTGGTACTTAGATGAAAATGGTCCAGATAATCCTGTTCCTGATCCAACCAATGTAACACAAGCAGGGGATTATTGGGCTGTATTTACAGATGAAAATAACTGTACAGGTTTAGAGTCTGTAACCTTATTCGAAGAATGTGCCTGTCCTGAAACCGTAACTGCAATGGAAGATCTTGTAATTTGTTCTGGAGATTTTTTCACACTCAATGCAGAAGTAGTTACAGGAAATGGTATTGCCAATTATTTTTGGACAGATGAAAATGGTGATAGTGTCGATCCAAATAATATTGATCTCATTGAACAATTTGGCTGTGACCCTATGACTATAGCGTATTTCTTAACTGCCACTTGTGAAGAAACAGGTCAAGATGTACAAGTAGTAGATAATAGTGTTCAGATTACAATATTTCCTAATCCTGTTTTATTGGGACTTCCTGATCCCGATATTGATGAGGATGGAAATTGTATTTATACGCTTGAACCTGTTTGTGGTCAAGATATTTTAACACCAACTACTATTGTCTTAGAACCTGGTGATCCAGAACAAGAAATTATAATAGAAGTTGCTTCTGGCATTGAAGAGAATCCTTGTAGTACTCAAGAATATACTTTTACATTTATGGAATGTGAAGCAGAGATAAGCTGTGATATAGTTGCTGAAAATAATGGTCCTTACTGTGAAGGTGAAACTATAGCATTATTAACCTCTCCTGTTGAATTAGCTACTTATGTTTGGACTGGTCCTAATAACTTTGAATCCGATGCTCAAAATCCAACAATAGACTTTGTTACTGAACTGCAAGAAGGCTGGTATTATGTAACGACTTCCTTACCTGATGGCTGTACAAATACTGATTCAACACAAGTAACTATTAATTCTTTACCACAAGTTGATATTAACATTTTAAATGATGAAATATGTGAAGGAGATTCAATTTTAATAGAATTTATTTTCGCTTATCAAGGATCATTTGATGTTGAATTTAGTTTAGGCAATAATGAATTTACTCTTTCTAATATTGAAAATGGACATCAGCAATTTTTCGCAATTGATGAAAATATAAGCACCTATTCTCTTGGTCCTGTTATAGATATTAATACTAACTGTGATAATATCGAAGTTATAACCAGCTCCATAGAATTATCTATAAATATAAGTCCAAATTTTTCTAATTTAACTACCACTTGTTCAGATGATGCAACCACCTATATAGTCAATTTTAACATTGAAGGAAATGCCCCTTATAATTCTATCCCAGAAGCTCTAATTTCACCAGAAGGTACGTTTATTAGTTTCGAGATACCCATCGAAGAATCGTTCAGCTTCCAAATATTTGACAGTAATAATTGTGATACTATTTTAGTTGAAGGTATTGCCCCTAACTGTGGCTGTGAATTTAGTTTTACAGGAACTTTTGAAAATTTTATCAATAGTACTTGTGAAGATGGCTCTATCACGATTACAGAACCTGAAGATATAATTTTAGGAGAAGATGATGTATGGGCATTTGTTTTACATGATAATGAAGGCTTAGAATTGGGTAATATCTTTGCTATCAATCAAACGGGGATTTTTACCCTAACTGATGAAATGGATACTGAAACGACTTACTATATATCTGTTATTATTGGAAATGATGACGGAACAGGTTTACCCAACTTCAATGACGAATGTTTTAATTTAGGAGCAGGTACACCTATCATATTCTATGAAAATCCAAATGCTACAGTAGAGTTTGAAACGATTTCAGCCTGTGGAAATATAGCTACTTTTAATGCGATTCCAAGTATTGGTATCGGCGAATGGACTTTTGTAGATGGACCAAGTAACACAGTTATTTTAGATGGGGAAAATACCGCCACATTATCTGTAGAGGTAGGTGAATATGGCACTTATACATTCCAATGGTTAGAAAATAACAATAACTGCCAAGATAGTACAACTATTGAAGTAATATTTTACGAACTGCCAAATTATAATATTGAAGATCAACTAGTCTGTTTAACTGATGAACCTTTCACTTTCACAACTTTAGTAGAAGATATTGAAGATTGGACTTTTGAATTTTTTGAAGATGAAGGAGGAATACCAAGTGAAACTCCAATTACTGAAACTTTTGCTACAAATACTATATACTGGGCTATCTTTACTGATGAAAATAACTGTCTCAATTCAACAACATTCCAGCTAATAGATGATTGTACTCCTTGTCCAACTTCAGTAACTGACATTAATGGAGGAATTAGTCTCTGTGAATCCGTCACTCAGAGCATAAGTTTAGAAGATATACAAGAAGATGTTGAAACTGATGCAGATGATAATGCAATTTATAATTGGTCTAATTTTGCAACAGGAGATTTAGTTGAAAACCCTAGTGAGGTTCCCATATCTTATATGGGCGATGGTTGTAATCCAGATACTTTAAATTTTTTACTGGAAATAGGTTGTATAAGTGATGAAAATGTTGCTCTTACATCAGGCATCTATACCGTAATTATTTATCCACAAATCACAAATGATATTTTAATACTACCAAGTTCAAGTGGATGTTCTACTGTTATTGTACAAGATTGTTCAGAAGAACCTTTAACAATTGAGTACTCTATAGATGGAATCAACTATGATATTACTCCACCTGAAGATTTAGAGCCCAATGATGAAGACTTAACTTACTTCTACCAAGTGTATCATCCATTCTCTCCAACAGGTTGTACTTTACAAGGAGAATTTACAGTGAGTTGTCCGCCAACAGATTGTCCTACATCAGACTTTGACAATCCTATTGAAGAACACATTTGTGAAGGAGACATTCCTGAATTATTACCCATTACAGGAGATGACTATATGATTAATGATCCACAAGGGACACAAACTGGAGATGTACAATGGTTTGCAACAAATGATCCTCCCAATGTTCCATATGATGGGGATGCATTTACACTTCCTGATGATGTAGAATGTGGATTCAATGAAATAACTTTATATGCTTATATTGAGTGTAGTATTGAAGATGATGTAAATACTTGGGTACAAGTAGCAACACATAATCTCATTATTCATCCTGAATATCAAGCTCCTATTATTGAATTAACGGCAACTGATCCGATAACAGGAATTTGTTCCTATACTATAATACCTTATTGTTCCGAAGATGAATTGGATGTAATAGACTTTACACTAGATGCAGGAAGTAATATAATAGATACAACCATTAATATTATTGGTCCACATAATGCTTGTACATCCTCTAGTTTTATTGTTCTTGTTCCACCCTGCGCTGATATAGATTGTCCTCTTTTACCTGATGAAGTGGCAGATATAGAACTATGTACCAATAATGAAATTTTCGACTTAGCTATTTTTGAAAATGAAATTACAGCAGAAGGTACTTGGAGTATAAGTAACTCACCTTCAGGTAATGAAGCAAATTTAGATGGTACTCTGTTTGACCCAGCTAATGCAATTGAAGGAAGCTATGAATTTACCTTTACTTTAAATGCAACTCCACCAACAGATTGTCCAGAAAGCATGTCTCTACTAGTAGATATTTATCAAACTCCTTCTATTAGTATTCTACCTCCTCCGGCTGTTTGTATTGGAGATTCAAGTACATTAATTTTTGAATTAGAGGGGAATGAACCATTTAATGTAACTTATAGTGATGGTATTAATCCAATTACCCTGACAAATATTGAAAATGGTCATAGCGTACAAGTTCCTATCAATACAGGTTATTATTTTGTATTAAGTATAGAAGATTTATATTGTAATGTTACTTTTTTACCAAATGAACAAGATACTACATTTATAAATATCTTAGAAAGCCCAACTTACAGTAATTTACAAACAAATTGTATAGACGATGCTAACTACCAAGTGAGTTTTGAAATTGACAATGATGCTACAGCAATGGTAATTGGTGATATTTTAGGAACAATAGAGGATGGAATATTTACAAGTGACTTAATACCTGAAACAGATAATTATAGCTTTGAATTATTTGATATAAATGCTTGTGACACTCTGATGATCTTGGGTAATGCTCCTAATTGTGATTGTACGACCAATGCAGGAACTATGCCAAATGATATAGTTGAAGCTTGTGGCTTTGAAATCATCAATAGTGTTAGCAATGGAGATGCAGAGTTAGAAAGTGATGATGTAGGCATTTATATAATTCACGAGGGAGCAGGTCTAAGCTTAGTTAATATTATTGATACCAGCTTAACAGGAAACTTTGTATTCAATATTGAGGCAATGAACTGGGGACAAACATACTATATTTCTTATGTTATTGGTACCGATAATGGAATGGGTTTCCCTGATCCAAATGATGAATGCTTTAGTAATGCAAGTGGTACTCCTGTTATTTTCTATGAACCTCCTATTGCTGAAACAGAAGGTAATTTCTCAACCTGCAATTTCACTTTTGAGTTAAATGCAACACAACCAAACGTAGGCACAGGAAGCTGGAGTTATACAACTACTGGTACAGAATCTGTCACTATACTTAGTCCTAATAGTCCAATTACAGAAGTCAATATAGATGAATCATTAGAATACAATTTTATCTGGATTATTGAAAATGGAACATGTAGTGAAAGTGCAACTCAAACGGTAAACATTATTGAAGTTCCAGATATTGATATTGTTAGTGAGATAACCGCCTGTGAAAATGAACTGCCTATCAATCTAGTAGACTTAGTTCCTACAACTTCTTTCGATTTTGAATGGTATAACGATGATGGTACTGGAAATCCAGATATTGCCAATGGTCCTATTACTGAAACAGGCACAACAGATGCTTTATATTGGCTTATACTAAATAATGATGAAGGAGAAAATTGCACGAACCAATTCTCATTACAATTAATTGAAAACTGTAATTGTCCAACTTATGAAATCATTGATACCAGTATTTGTGCGACGGCTGCTTCATTTAGCTTAAATGATTTAATCTTAAATGGTGATCCAACGGCTGGCTCTTGGAACTTTGAAAGTGGTCCAACAGAAGATGTTTGGGATGAAGATGATTTATTTGTTACAAACGTGGCTTCAACAGGAGAATACATATTTTCATTTACTCCTCAACCCATCATTGATGATTGTATTTATACCGCCACTATTGGTGTAGTAAATCTGACTACTCCAACGGTTGATATGGCAGAGGTCAATTGTAACGGAAATATCAATCCTGTTACAGCTAATTTAGAAAACGGTCTTTTAGGTGGAACTTTCCATTGGTATAACAGTACTCCTATAGAACCTTCTAATGAGGTAACTTCTGGTTTAAGTGGAAATGAAAATGAAATTTTCACACCTACAGAAGTGGGTCCCTATTGGGTTACGTATCAATTAGGTGATTGTGTCAGTGCTGCCTTTGGGTTTACGGTTGAAGTCCTGCCTCCACTCGACTATTCTGTTCTCACAGATACAACTATTTGTGAGGGTGAATCTATCAATCTAAATGACCTCATCCTAACAGGTATTGGTGGTTTTACTTGGTATATGGACTCTATTGATCCTATTAATGAAATTGTGATTGCTAATCCTAATGATACAATTGAATATTTCTTAGTTTATCAAGAGGGTCAATGTGCCGATACGACCACTGTTACTGTTAATGTCAATACCGAACCTGATATTGAAGTCCCTGACCAAGAATTCTGCGGAATTGGCTTGACATTAGAAGACATTATTCCTGAAATTATTTTCAATGCTGGTTCCGGTTTGGGTACTTTTAATTTATATGTTGACGAAGATGGTGGTATATTTGAAATTGATACTGCTAATATTGAAGGTGAAAATTACTTTATAGAATATAACGAGAATGGTTGTGTTACAACTAATGATTTTAATCTTACGGAGAATTGTAATTGTCCAACTGATTTACAAATCATGAATGATACTAGCATCTGTTCTAATGAAAGTCTATCTCTCACATTTTCTATCAATGGAGATGGTGCCACTACTACTACTTGGACGGATCAAGATGATTTTGTTGTTCCAAACCCTTCAGCTCTTATCTTAGTTAATCCAACTTGTGATCCTGTTGAGTATACTTTCACACTGTCCATTGTTTGTGATGCTACCAATAATCCGATTGGATCAGAGCAACAAGTTATGATTACCGTCTATCCTCAATTACAAGCTCCTACTATTAATATTTTAGATGAAGTCTGCAATTATGAAGTTCTTTCTAATTGTCCATTAGATGTTATTAGTATCAATGAATTTACTCAAAACCCTGATACCCCTGAAGGAACAATATCTATAGAAGTTTCAAGTGGTCTAGATGAGAGTCCCTGTGAAGGTCCCATCACTTTTGACGTAGTTTATCCTGCTTGTGATGCTTTAGATTGTCCAACTTACGAAATTATTGATACCGGTATTTGTGCTACGGCTGCTTCATTCAATTTAAATAGTTTAATCTTAAATGGAGATCCAACAGCGGGTTCGTGGAGCTTTGAAAACGGTCCTACAGAAGATGTTTGGGGTGAAGATGATTTGTTTGTTACCAATGTCGCTTCAGCAGGTGAATATATTTTCTCATTTACGCCTCAACCCATCATTGATGATTGTGTTTATACGACCACTATTAGTGTCGTAAATCTGCCTACTCCAACCATTGATATGACAGATGTTAACTGTGATGGAAATATCAATCCTGTTACCGTTAACTTAGAAAATGGTCTCTTAGGAGGATCATTCCATTGGTACAACAACACTCCTATTGAACCTGCTAATGAAATAACTGCTGGATTGAGTGGAAATGAAAATGAAACTTTTACTCCTACAGAAGCTGGACCTTATTGGGTTACCTATCAATTAGGTGATTGTGTCAGTGCTGCCTTTGGGTTTACGGTTGAAGTCCTGCCTCCGCTCGACTATGCTGTTCTCACAGACACAACGATTTGTGAAGGTGAATCTATCAATCTAAATGATCTGATTATTAATGGTACTGGTGATTTTACTTGGTATCTTGACTCTGTTGATCCTCTCAATGAAATTGTCATCGCAACTCCTAATATATCCACAGAATATTTATTGGTTTATCAAGAATATCCCTGTGCTGATACAACGACTGTGACAGTAAATGTCAATACACAGCCTATTATCGAAGTTCCCGATCAAGAGTTTTGTAACAATGGTTTAACCTTAGAAGATATTCTACCTGAAGTCGTCTTTAATGCTGGTTCTGGTTTAGGAACAGCCACCTTACATCTTAACGAAGCAGGCAGTCCAGGTAATCAAGTAAACTTAGCAGATACAGATGGGGAAACTTACTGGATTGTTTATAATGAAAATGGATGTATTTCTCAAGATAGTTTTGTACTCAATGAAAATTGTAATTGCCCAACTGATTTTCAAATAATGAATGATATTGATATTTGTTCTAATGAAAGTTTTGCCCTCACCTTTACAATTATTGGAGACGGTGCATATACGGCTATTTGGACTGGTCCAGATGGAGTAGATGTTTCCAATCCTTCTGCAATGACTCTAGAAAATTTAGCTTGTGGAGTAACAGGATACTTTTTCGATCTGACTATTATTTGTGATGCGACAGATAATCCAATTGCACCGACTCAATCTGTGCTGGTTAATGTCTATCGTAATTTACAGCCACCAACTATCAATATCCTAGATGAATTCTGTAATTATGAGGTCATTCCTTACTGTCCACAAGAAGGATTAAGCATCACTTCTTTCAATCAAATTCCAGGTACAGAAGAAGGAACAATAACTATAGAAGTTTCAAGTGGTTTAAATCCAGCTTGTATAAGCCCTGTTACATTTGATGTTCCTTATCCTGCTTGTGAGGCATTAGATTGTCCGACTTATGAAGTAGTTGATACCAGCATTTGTGCTACAGCTTCTTCCTTTAGTTTAAACGATTTAATCTTAAATGGAGATCCAACAGCAGGTTTGTGGAACTTTGAAAGTGGTCCTACAGAAGATGTTTGGGGTGAAGATGATTTGTTTGTTACCAATGTCGCTTCAGCAGGTGAATATATTTTCTCATTTACGCCTCAACCCATCATTGATGATTGTGTTTATACGACCACTATTAGTGTCGTAAATCTGCCTACTCCAACCATTGATATGACAGATGTTAACTGTGATGGAAATATCAATCCTGTTACCGTTAACTTAGAAAATGGTCTCTTAGGAGGATCATTCCATTGGTACAACAACACTCCTATTGAACCTGCTAATGAAATAACTGCTGGATTGAGTGGAAATGAAAATGAAACTTTTACTCCTACAGAAGCTGGACCTTATTGGGTTACCTATCAATTAGGTGATTGTGTCAGTGCTGCCTTTGGGTTTACGGTTGAAGTCCTGCCTCCGCTCGACTATGCTGTTCTCACAGACACAACGATTTGTGAAGGTGAATCTATCAATCTAAATGATCTGATTATTAATGGTACTGGTGATTTTACTTGGTATCTTGACTCTGTTGATCCTCTCAATGAAATTGTCATCGCAACTCCTAATATATCCACAGAATATTTATTGGTTTATCAAGAAGATCAATGTGCTGATACTACTACGATAATTGTAAATATCAATACTCAACCTGATATTGAAGTTCCTGACCAAGAATTTTGCGGAATTGGCTTGGCTTTAGAGGATATTATACCTGAAATTATTTTCAATGCTGGTTCTGGGTTAGGTACTGCTACTTTACATCTTGATGAAATGGGTTCACCAGGTAATTCAACCAATATAGCTGATACAGACGGACAAACTTACTGGATTGTTTACAACGAAAATGGGTGTACTTCACAAGATAGTTTTGTACTCAATGAAAATTGTAACTGCCCAACTGATTTTCAGATAATGGACGAACTGAGCATTTGTACAGGTGACAGTTTTGCTCTTACTTTTACAATCAATGGAGACGGAGCATATACTGCTATTTGGACTGGTCCGGATGGAGTGGATGTTTCCAATCCTTCTGCAATGACGCTAGAAAATTCGACCTGTTTTGAATTAGGTTTTGTTTTCTCTCTATCAGTAATTTGTGATGCTACTGGCAACCCTATTGGACCTGAACAACAAACCTTTATTACAGTCTATCGTGAATTACAACCACCTACCATCAATGTTTTAGATGAATTCTGTAACTATGAAATCATTCCTTATTGTCCTTTAGATGAACTCAACATTACAACTTTTACCCAAGTACCTGGTACAGAAGAAGGTTCTATTTCCGTAGAAGTTTCAAGTGGTCTAA
Source organism: Chitinophagales bacterium (assembly GCA_020630635.1). Taxonomy (GTDB): domain Bacteria; phylum Bacteroidota; class Bacteroidia; order Chitinophagales; family UBA2359; genus JAHDBB01. The sequence goes on along the minus strand of JAHDBB010000021.1, from coordinate 7,737 downwards.
ATCCAGCTTGTACAAGTCCTACTGTTTTTGATATTATTTATCCTGCTTGTGAGGCATTAGATTGTCCAACGTACGAAGTAATTGATACCAATATTTGTGCGACTGCTTCTTCATTTAGTTTAAATGATTTAATATTAAATGGTGATGCAATGGCTGGTTCTTGGAACTTTGAAAGTGGTCCTACAGGGGATGTTTGGGGAGAAGATAATTTGTTTGTTACCAATATGGCTTTAGCAGGTGAATATGTTTTCTCATTTACGCCTCAACCCATCATTGACGATTGTATTTACTTTACTTCGATCAATGTGGTCAATCTACCTACTCCAACTATTGATATAGCAGGTGTTAATTGTAATGGAAATATCAATCCTGTTATAGCTAACTTAGAAAATGGACTCTTAGGAGGCATTTTTCATTGGTACAACAACACACCGATTGAACCTGTCAATGAAGTAACTGCTGGATTAAGTGGAAATGAAAATGAAATATTCACTCCTACAGAAGCTGGTCCTTATTGGGTTACTTATCAATTAGGGAATTGTGTGAGTCCTGCATTTGGGTTTACAGTTGAAGTGCTTCCTCCTCTAGACTATTCTGTCATCATAGACACAACTATCTGTGAAGGCACATCTATTAATCTAAACGATTTGATTATTACTGGTAATGGTGATTTTACTTGGTATCTTGATGCCGTTGATCCTATCAATGAAATTGTGATTGCAACACCTAACCTGACGACTGAATACTTCTTAGTTTATCAAGAAGATCAATGTGCTGACACGACTACTGTGACTGTAAATGTCAATACCCAACCTATTATCGAAGTTCCTAACCAAGAGTTTTGCAACAATGGATTAGCCTTAGAAGACATTCTACCAGAAGTCATCTTTAATGCTGGTTCTGGTTTAGGAACTGCTACTTTGCATATGGATGATGCAGGCAGTATTGGTAATCAAATAAACATAGCCGATACAGATGGAGAAACTTACTGGATTGTTTACAATGAAGAGGGATGCATCACTCAAGATGATTTTATCTTGAATGAAAATTGTAATTGTCCAACTGACTTACAAGTAATGAATGACACAATTATTTGTTCCAATGAACCATTTTCTCTAAGTTTTGTAGTCAATGGAGATGGTGCTACCACCACCACTTGGAGCGACCAAACAGGAGCCAATATCAGTTTCCCTACAACAATAGAAAACCTAACTTGTGACCCTATAAGTATTCTATTCTATGCTTCTGTTATCTGTGATGCAACTGGCGAATCAATCAATGTCATTGACGATGAAGTAATGGTTACAATTTATCCGGCTGCCAATGAACCAACCATCATCCAAGATGATAACACCTGTCAATACAGTGTACAAACCATTTGTGAAAACGAAATAGCTACTCCTAGTGAATTTGATTTACCACCAGGTACTGAAATAGGAAACATCGAAATTATTATCACTTATCAAGATGAAAACAATCCTTGTCCAAGTGGAGTATTTGATATAGAATACGAAGCATGTCCACAAGATATTGATTGTCCAGAAGTACTTACAGCCAGCCTATGTGTCGGCAACTCTTTAGACTTAAATGATTATATTAATACAGATCTAGCAGGAACTTGGGAAGGTCCAGAAATTGTTTTCGTTGAACCAAGTACTGTAAACGCAAATGATATAGGCCTTCTTTCTGGAAATTACCTATTTACGTATACTTTAGATAATCCGCCTTTTGATTGTAACTCAACTTACGAAGTAGTGGTTGCCATAGAAAACAACAACACAGGTACAGGACAAGAAATTTCTATCTGTGATAACGATGGAACGACCTATAATCTACAAGACTTACTCACAGGAGAAATAACAGGAGGATCCTGGACAGAAACAACGGTACCACTTTCTACTGGTTTCAATGCCACCACTGCGACCTTCAATAGCACAGACCAAGAAACAGGTACTTATACATTCGATTATACTTTAGGAGATGGTACTATTTGTCCACCCAACACCTCAACCATCACTATCACCATTGGAGAAAGTGTATCACCTCCTACAATTAGCAGTGTTGAATACTGTTTCGGTGAAGTGTTGGAATCTATAACTGCCACAGGAGAAACAGATGCTACATTTAACTGGTACAATAACTTGCCAATTGATCCAACCAATGAAATAACAACAGGTATTTCAGGCAACAACAATGAAACTTTTACGCCAACCAATGCAGGTATCTATTATGTGACTCAAACGGTCAATGGATGCTCTAGTACAGAAGCTCCTTTCAATATTTTAATATTAGATGAACTGATGTATGAAGTAGAAGATGAAGCAGTTGTATGTTTTGGGACAGAACTCAACTTAATAGACTTGATTATTTCTGGAACAGGAACATTCACTTGGTATGCAGACATAATTGAAGATGGAAACGAGGTAACAACAGTAACACCTATCTCTGACACAACATTCTCATTGATTTATTCAGTAGGCAATTGTTCTGATACCAGTATGGTCAATATCACTGTAACCGAAAATCCAGATGCTACTTTAGCTGATGATCAAACAATTTGTAACAGTGGATTTGATGCAGCTATCATTATTGATTTCAATAGCTTAATAACGATCAATGCTGGATCAATGGGAACTTGGACTCAAGTTTCAGGAGATACTCCAATCAATTTAGATGATCTTTCAATGGTTAGTTTCCTAGGGGCTAATCTAGGAAACTATGTATTTGAATACACCATGACGGCAACACCACCTTGCAATGATTTTGTCGAACAAATTACCATAGTGGTAGAAGACTGCAATTGTCCAAGTGTAGCGATTAGTGCTTTTGAACCACTTTGTACACAAGAAGGATTATACAATCTACTTACCAACAACACCATTACAGAAGAATCTGGTTTTTGGACCATCACAGAACTCAATGGTACACCAGTAGTGGGAGCAATTAATGATGGAGTTTTAAATCCCAACATTCTAAATGCAGAAGATTATCTACTATTCTTTACTTTGGATAATCCTATACCTGATTGTCCTGAAACATCTGAAACATTAACACTTACTATTTATGAACCACTCAATTCTGGAATAGGTGAAAGCATTGATGTTTGTAACGATCAAATTACCATCATTTTAGATTCCTACATTAGCGGTCAAGATGTGGGAGGTACTTGGTCATTAAGTGTTACGAGTCCGAATGTTCCCATACCAGATGTTCTTAATGAGGAATTAGGTACATTTGATGTTACTGATCATCCAGCAGGTACTTTCATTTTCGATTATACAATTGGAACAGAAGAACCATTCGACGCTTGCCCACAAACAACAAGTGTTACCATTATACTACATGATGTACCCGAATTTACCATTCCAGATTTAGAATTTTGTGGGGAAGGTTTGACATTAGAAGACATCATTCCCAATATTACTTATACAGTTGGCAATGGCTTAGGCACACATACACTTTTCATCAGCGATGATGCAATGCCTCCTGGTTCTCCTGTTGATACAGCCCAGTTTGACGGAGCAGATTATGAAGTATTTTATGAAGAAAATGGTTGTACCAGTTATCAAATATTCACACTCAATGAAAATTGTAATTGCCCAACTGACTTAACAGCAATGGATGATTTGACACTATGTTCAGAACAAAGTTTTGCTTTAACAGCCAGCGTTATTGGAGAGGGAACCGTCACTTATACTTGGTTAGATGAAGATGGGCTAATGGTCACTGATCCAAACGACGTTGTACTCACAAACAATACTTGTGATATTCTAACATTTAACTACACAGTAACAGCAATTTGTGATGGCAACGATGAAAATATTAATGCGATTGATAATCAAGTAACCATTACAGTATATCCAGCTATACAAGCTCCTGATATTCTGATATTAGACGAAACCTGTACGTATCAAGTACAAGCACTATGTCCAAACGACCAATTAAGTATTACCAACTTTGAATTACCTCCAGGTACAGAAATGGGTGACACCCTCATTACCGTCACAAGTATTGACCCAACCCATCCTTGTGGAACAGTTGAATTTGCAGTTGAGTATGAAACATGCCAACAAGTCAATTGTCCTCCTGTTGATGTACTAATACCTCCCATTCAATGTATTAATGGAGGGCTATTGAATTTGAATAACTTTGTGGTGACAACTGAACCAGGTCTATGGTCTATCACCATTGGACCCAATCCTGACGGTTTACTAGTAGGCAGCATTTTTGACCTATCCATTGCAACTGTTGATGAATATACCGCCACTTACATTTTAGATAATCCAATCGAAGGTTGTCCCATTAATTACCCTATTGATATTATTGTTGTTAGTGACGTAGAAGCAGGAATCGGTACAACAGGCGATGCATGTAATAATGATACCACTACTTACAATCTAAATGGTTTACTTACAGGAACATTCAATGGCAGTGGATTCTGGGAAGAGAACCCAGCCAATCCGCTAACAAACTTTGGATTTACAAACAATGGTTCATTTATACCTGAAAACCATCCAGCAGGAATGTATGAATTCTGGTATATTGTCAATGCAACTTGTGGGGTAGATACTGCGTTCGTAGGTTTAGAACTTTTAGAGTCTCCTTTCACAGATTTTGCATTTACCAATGTCATTACTTGTAATACCAGCACAGACGGCTCAATTGTCAACTTCAATAACTTCCTAATCGGTGGCGATATCAATGGAACGTGGACCAGTCAAAATCCTGTTGTAGATATATCAGATCCATCATCCGTCAACTTTGCTAATTTACCTGCTGTAAATTATTTATTTAACTATACCACCAATGATAACGGTGATTGTGATGGCACAAACTATGAAGTATCGGTCACAGTTCAAAACTGTTCTTGTCCCAATATGGAAACCACCATGCCAACGGATAGTCTTTGTTCTGTAAATGCTTCCTATCCTCTATCACAAAATGCGCCATTTGGTACAGATGGTTACTGGTCAATCGTGCAAACACCTGCAGGCAACAATCCTGCGACCATCACGGATTCTACGGCATTTACAACCAATGATGCTGATCCAGGAATGTACATTCTCGAATTTAGACCTTACGCAACACCTTTACCAGAATGCGAACAATTCTCACAAGAAACGATGTTTGTCTTTGATCCACCACAAGTCGGCGTAGGAAGTAGTACCAGTTTATGTAGTACCGATATACTGAATTTCAACCTATTTGATTTATTAGAAGGGGCTGAATTGGGTGGAACTTGGACAGCTTTAGATAATGTGGTTGCAGGCAGTTTTGATCCCATCAATGGAACCTTTAATCCACTCGATCAAACAACTGGAATATACGAGTTTGCTTATACTTTAGAAGGTATGGGCAATTGTGAAGACGAGATGGCTTTCGTTGAAATAGAGATAGAAGACGGTGGAAGTAACATGGATATTGTCAACTCCTTGATTCTTTGTGAGACAGTTCCCGACAGTTTACGCATTGATTTGAATAGCCTCATTTCTGGAGAAGCTGAAGGAGATTGGACAGAGATGGAAAGCTTCGGCTTTGCTCTTCCTATCGTTGATTTAAATGGTGCTGATCCTGGCGTTTACAACTTTATGTTCACGCCAACTTCTGTTTGTAATCCCAATACCTATCCTATCTCCATCGTCAAAGAAGAATGTACCAACTGGTTTGCAATACCCAATGCATTTAGTCCCAATGGCGATAACCACAATGATATTTTCCGAATAATGGGCGAAAATATTATAGAGATAGAATTGATGGTTTTCAATCGTTGGGGTGAGCAAGTATATGAGACCAGTATAATGGGCGATGGTTGGGATGGCAACTTCAACGGAGAACCACAAGAGATTGGCGTTTACGTTTACCGATTCAAATGCATCTATGAAGACGGCTCTACCGACAAGAAAACGGGCAACATCACCCTCATTCGATAAATCATTTTACTTTAATCGGATGGCTCTTCTCACATAGAAAGTTATCCGATTAATTTTTTCTTTTTCAAATCTTTATATCTTATTAGGAGCGAAAGGTTCCTCTTTCATCGTTATGGAAAGTCCCGCTATCCGTTCTCATTGCTGCTACCTACTACCGCAAGTCTTTTCGACTTGTGGCTTCAAGCCAATCCACAAACGCAGCAATACCACTACTATCGGGGCTAGATCGTTACTGTTTCAACTCCATAGTATACATAAAGGCATTTTAATTTTAGATTTTTCAAAAAATCACTTGACTCCTCAACTTTACTCAATCCCGCAAGTCTTTTTGACTTGTGGTTATAAACGCAGGAAAGTCTTTTCGACTTTCAGAATCTAAAAGTAGTTTACCGTTATGTATACCAGCAAGAAATCACAAAAAAATGAACAGCAAATAATAGGCAAAAATAAAAGCACGAAACGTGTCTCCCGCTAGCGAGAGAATGAAAGAGGGTGGACACAAAACGAACCGCAATTTGACAACTTTCATGTAGAAAACAAACCAAAGTTGTCAAATTTCCACGCTCTACCCCCAAATCCAAAACGTCCAGACTCAACCCAAATAGACCCGATAGCAGCGGTATGAATGCAAATGCGTTGGCTTCATAAAACTTGGCTGCATTCATAAGAGCGAATAGCGGGACCATGCACCACGACGAAGCAAAAAAAGTTCTCTCCTAAAAAAAGAAAAACCAAAAATGAAAAAATTATACCTCCTCATCTTACTGTTTTTCATGAGTTGTATCCCACCCAAAAGCCTATTCTTAGGACAGCCCGATCACAAAGACATTGAGCGTTTACCCCATCGAACCATCCAAGCCAGTGAGGACTGTTTCACCTTCCCACCTTCAAAAAACCCCATTGCCCGTCAAATAAAAGTCAATGATTGGAGTAGCGACATACCGTTCTTCATAGGTCTAAATGAATTTATAGAAAATCACAAAACAAAAAGCCTACTAATTATTCAAAACGACAGTATTTTATACGAGTACTATGGAATGAATGCCAATCCTCAAACCTTGCATCCCTCCTACTCTATCGCCAAGTCTTTCACCTCTGCCCTCATTGGTATTGCCATAGAAGAAGGTTTTATTCAGAGTGAACAAGACCTTGTTTCAAAATACATCCCCGAACTCCAAGACGGGCATTTCAAGACCTTAACCATCGAGCATTTACTCAACCAAACATCAGGCATAAAATATACGCTTCCATTGGATGCCACCATCTATTATGGCAACAATATTTTGAACAGCTTCAAACAAATCGAATTTGAAACCCCACCAGGAACCAAACAACATTACCTCAATATCAATATTCAATTATTGGGTATTATCTTACATCGCACCACAAGCGTTTATCCCTCCAAATACTTGGAAGAAAAAATTTGGAAGCCCTTGCAAATGTGTTCAGAGGCGAGTTGGACCATTGATAAAAAAAATGAGTTGGAGAAAACATTTTGCTGTATGGGCGCAACAGCATTGGACTATGCCAAATTTGGAAGACTCTATCTAAATGCAGGAAAATGGAACGATCAACAAATCATTAGCGAAGACTGGTATCAAAAATCCATTAGGCGAGACACGACCAACGCCAGCAGTTTTAACTACAACTACTGTTGGCACATTGGACTAAAAGAGTACGGAGATTTTATGGCGATTGGCATGTACAAACAACACATTTATATCAACCCACAAAAAAATCTAATCATCGTCCTACTCAACAATCAAGAGAAAAGACTCAAAGCAGAACGAGTCAATTGGTGGTACAT
>JAHDBB010000576.1 GCA_020630635.1 Chitinophagales bacterium | reverse complement strand
AGAAATGTCATATCTGGGACGACTAAATTACGAGTTTATTTCGTACCTATTCCTTACTGTGGGGAGTGTCCTCAACGACCTAGCCCCGATAGTAGTGGTATAAATGCAAAAGCGTTGGCTGCCTAAAACAAGGCTGCATTTATAAGAACGGATAGCGGGACTTTCTGATACGACGAAGCATTAAAAGTTCGCTCCTAAAAGAAAATCACAAACAGAACCGTATTCATCATTTACCATTCTTTTAAAACTTCAATAGGACATCGCTATATACTTGTTGATTAGCTATATTTAATGAGTAGAAATATTGTCCTTTTGATAGATGCTTACCCATACTATCGTTGCCATCCCAATTGATAACAACCTCTTTTCCACTTCCATCAAAGTCAATTTCTAAAACACAAATCAGTTTTCCTGAAACATCGAAAATGTGGAGAAAACCAGTAGTAGGTTCTAAATTGTAACCACTTATGGTAAATTGGATTTGATCTTGGAAAGGATTGGGATAACTGGAAATAGTTACTGGACTATCTTGATTATTGATAATAGAACGGGTATCGACGACTACATATGCATTTTCAAAAGAACCATCAGTAACATCGGGACTGCCGCCTTGAAAGCTAGTAAAGATACTGGAAACACCATAACAAACACTCAAATCGGTGATCTCTTCTTCCAATTCCATTCCTTCTACAGAATTAGAGCCTGCTGTGTAAAAATCTAAAGTCAGACTTTGTATTTTTTGTTGCGCCCATAGTTTGGGTAGAAATTCGAGATTGGGCGTTTGTATATCGGCAAGATCAATCGCATAATCATATACGACTTCTTGACCAAATGCTTGACCGCTAAAGGTAATATCTACATTGGTTGGATTGACATAGCGACCTACGACCAAGAGTTGTTGTCCTTTGTATAAATTGGGTAAGATGACAGGATACATCTCTGTAATAATATCGGGACTACAATTCATTTGTATATTTAATAAAACAGGATTTTGGATGGTCAAATAAAAATAATTGACGGCTGCCTCCAATTCTTCATTGCCCAAAAAGTAAGGCGTACCTGAATTTTGAGTAGCCAGTTGAGTTAAAAATTGTGCATTTACATTGTTACCAATACCAAAGGAAAAAATGTTTAAAGGGGAGGGAAGGGCCGCTACTAAATCATCAACATGTGCTAAGGTGACATCATCAGGATCGCTGCCTTGTCCATCGGTCAGAAAAATAAGAATATTGTAAGTATCTGTACCTGCCATATTGAATTGTGGAATGGCTTCTGAAAAGGCATCTATCATATTGGTTCCACCACCACTGTTGATCCCTGAAATATAGTTTAATGCCGCATTTTTATTGTATTCATTGAAGGGAACATGACCGTCTTGAAAACTGGTAGCATCTCCCGAGAAATCAACAATATTGAAATAGTCGCCTTCATTTAAGTTATTGATGATAAAGGACGCAGCGTTGCGAGCCTGTACGATTTTATTACCATCCATGCTTCCTGATCGATCAATGACAAAAGTAAATACCTTATCAATCACTTCTGTATTATCTGAAGCATCGGGTTCTACAATAAACGCCATATATCCTTCCCCATGTTCGTCACATCCCAACGATTCATCCAACATCGTGCTAAAACTATATAAGCCCAATTCTTCTAAACTCAAGGAATAATTAACCTGATAGTTTTGATCCAATACGTCATTTTCTGTTTCCAAATAAATAGCTGCTTCGTTACCATTATTGGCGATGGTTGCATCGGAGAAATCCAGTAATTCGACTTGTTCAATGGTTCTGGGTGAGGTTAAGGTCAAGTCTAAAATTTGACTGGGGACTGATGTATTTTGAATAAGGCTATAATCACTGGGATAATACCAACTAACCACTCCAAATTCATAAGGAAGGAGTTCTACATATTGTAATTCTACTTGTAAAAAACCGCCTGCTTCAATAGAATCAATGTCATCATAATACAAGGGTGTGTCGCCCAAATAATTGATCAAATCCGCAGCAGGATAGCTTGAACCTCCTCCTGTACCTGGAATAATGGTATCTTGAACTTCGGCTGCCATTTCTGCTGTGTACCATTGACCATCATATTGCCAACGCAGGGAAGTAGCTGTTGCATTGGGAGGAAGAGGAAAACCATATTTTACGGCTGCAGTGCTGTCTTGTGCATTGAAAAATAACTGTGTGGTGGTTACAACCGCTATTTGATTTTCGATAGAGACTTCGACATTAGAAGTCATCAGGTCTAGGTAAGTTTCATTACTTCCGTCAATAATTCCAACGCCATTTGAAAGGAGAAAAAGAGGGCATAGCAAGCCCACAAACAGGGTAAAAATCTGTTTCATAAGGTAGATGTATAAGGGTTAAAAAATGCGTTGAGAAGTAAAGTAATGTTATAACGGAAAGAAGATGTGAAAGGGTTGCTTCAATTTTATATATTCATTTTGTTAATGATAAATTTTATTGAATCTCTGCGATCGCCTTTAATACTTGCATCAACTTATTTCGCATAGCTGCATTACTGCAAGTATAATTATTGGCAATAACTGAAAAAGAAAGCAACTTGCCAGAACGACTTTTGGCATAACCCGAATAAGACCGCACTCGTTCAATATAACCGCTTTTGGCTCGAAGATTATTTTGAGCTTTGGTTCCCACCAATTGCCCTCGCAAAGAACCACCTGCCGAACAAGGTACGCCTGCATAAGAAAGTGAATAGTCAAAATCTTGATAGTAGTCTTCCTTTTGAGCCATCCGCAATATTTGTGCTAAATGATGAGTTGAGACTGAATTTTCTGGACTCAATCCGCTACCATCTCGCATAAAAAAGCCTGTTAAATTAATTCCTCGATTGAGCCAATACGCCATCACTCCTTCAAGACCATGAACCGTTGTACCTCGACCATACAATTTATAACCGATCATTTTCAACAGACTTTCACAATAGATATTGATACTTTTTTTATTCGCCCAATAGACAATATCTTTGAGTGGAGGCGAGACAAAAGTGTGGATGGTCGTACGTTTTTTTTCTTCAAATTGTCCATTCATCCGTCGCAAAGTTGTGGCAATATCATTGACTTCAATACCTGCATCTAATAGGGCTTCCAATAGATTTTGGGCAGCAAAAAAGGAGGGATCAGGAACGGCTCCTTTGATCGTGAATTCTTTGGTACGAGGTGGAACGGTTCCCCGAACAATAACGTGATCCGTATAAGGAGAGGCATAAACGATGGCTTCATCACCCGATCCCATTTTTCCTGTTTTAACCTCATTTTCAAAAGTCAAACCTGGCAAACTTGGACTGATGTGTTTGATACTGGTCGCATCGCCAGCCCTTTGTCCCGTCTTAAATTGGATGCTATATTTGTTTTCGTGAAGGTTCAAACCCGATGCACCAGCTCCATAATAATTGCCCATATCTTCCCAAGTCCATTTGGGTGGAATCAAGCCCGACTCATAGATCGAAGCATCCCCAATCACATAACCTTTGATCTGCTTAATTCCTGCATTTTTAACTGCATTGACCCACATCTCTAAGACCTCCGAAAGTTTAGGATTGAGTTCTTTTCGCATAAAACCCAATGTCGGATCGCCACCGCCTTTCAAAAACAAATTGCCATGAAGGGTGCTGTCTTTGTCAATATAACCATCATATTGCAAATGTGTTTCAAACTGAAAATCAGAACCTAAGACTCCTAAAGCAGTACTGGTGGTGACAACTTTAAGCGTAGAAGCAGGCTTTAGACAAATATCTTGGTTGTGTCCAAAAACGACTTCTCCCGATTCGACATCCAATACCGTCAAGCCCAAGATAGCGTGTTTTAAATCCGCATCTTTGCTCAATGTTTCGATTCTATTTTGAAGAGATTGTTGTCCGATTAATGTATTAAAAATGCCAAAAAATAGGGTTAAAAATAAAAATGAATATATATATTGTTGCAAAATTTTTAAGTTGTTTTTTTCTGAAAATATTTAGGAGAGAATGGTTATTACTCTTTCATCGTCATGGGTCTCCCCGCTATCCGTTCTTATTCGTGTGGCTATGTTTTTTTAAGCCAACGCTTCGACACGAATACCACTCCTATCAGGTCTAGTTGGTTGGGGAAAGTACTTCTTAGTACTAGCCTTTTTAATTTTAAAAACACCAACTTGTTGACAAAAAATGAAAGAGGATGA
>JAHDBB010000575.1 GCA_020630635.1 Chitinophagales bacterium | reverse complement strand
ATTCGTTTTTTCGTTTGGACTATCGACTATCGACTATCGACTATCGACTATCGACCAACAAAACTGGAAATAAGAAGTCGTGTCCAGAACCAACTAGCCCTGATAGGAACGGTATAAATGCCATGCGTTGGCTACCTAAAACGCTGGCGCATTTATAGGAGTGTATAGCAGGACTTTCCAATAAAACGAAGCCCCAAACCTTTCGCTCCTAATAAAAGAAACACAAATTTTACTTCATTCTTTAGGATGAAGGCTCAATAAAAAACGAAAGCCACCAGTCACAAAATGCACGAACTGAGTAACAAGTCACCTGTCACTCAATAAAACCTTTCGCTCCTAAAAAGAAAATTCCTGTATTTAAAGCCATCGAACTTTAACCAAACAAATGTTGAAAAATTGAGTAGAGAAGAAATAACTTATATGTCGCCCAACCAAAAGGCATTGAAGCGTTTATTGCGAAATAAATCGGCAGTCTTTGGATTAGGCATTATCATATTATCCATATTGACAGCCATCTTTGCCTATTGGATTGTACCCGACCCTTCACCCGATGCCAATGAGCAAATCTTGGAGATTGCGACGGAAGAAATGGGTTTTACCATCGACATGTTGCATGTGCGAAAAAATCGAGAAGTTGAAGAAGTCGGATTTTTCGGGCGATTATGGAGTGGACAAGAAAATCCTTATCAATTGGTCCCTTTTAAAGAAGATACAGAACGCTTTGAAGGTCGAGATGTGATTGTAGAACGCTACACAGGTCCCGAATCAGATGGAGAGCTAGATACCTTTCAATTATCAGATGTCATTTATCCCATTTCCATCAATGATCCAAGCAGTTATGTACAAGGAGAAAACTTGGCTTTTAAAAATTTGAATGATGAATCCGTTGTATTGCCTTTAGAAGATTTGAGAAAAGAAGTCAAAGAAAAACACATCAAATCCAAAAGCTACTTATTGGGAACCGACAAATTTGGAAGAGATAATTTGAGTCGTTTGATATTGGGCGTTCGAGTTTCCTTATCAGTCGGATTAGTTGCCGTTTTGATCTCCTTATTAATAGGAATTACGATGGGAGCCTTAGCAGGATATTATCGAGGTTGGGTCGATGATGTTATTATGTGGATCATCAATGTATTTTGGTCGATTCCCCTATTACTTTGGGTCTTTGCCTTAGTCCTTGCATTGGGACGAGAATTTTGGCAAATCTTTTTAGCAGTAGGACTAGTGATGTGGGTCGAAATCGCCCGTATTGTAAGAGGGCAATTTTTTAGCTTACGAGAAAAAGAGTTTGTAGAAGCCGCCCAAAGTATGAGCTTTAGCGACAATCGAATTATCTTCAAACATATCTTACCCAATTGTATCGGACCGATTATCGTGATTACCGCTGCCAATTTTGCCTCTGCCATCATCATCGAAGCAGGTTTGAGTTTCTTAGGCATCGGTGTACAACCTCCCAAACCTTCTTGGGGAACGACTTTGAATGAATACTATAAATACATCGGCTCTTCCAAATCATTTTTAGCCATTTTACCAGGTATCGCCATTTTGATTTTGACCTTGGGTTTTAACTTAGTGGGCAATGGAATTAGAGATGCATTGGATGTAAAAACAAAAGGATAAATGCAACAAGATGTTATGATCATAGGCGGAGGCGCAGCAGGCTTTTTTGCTGCCATCCAAATCGCACAAAATACCTCCAAAAAGCTAAAAATTACGATCTTAGAACAAAGCAAAAAAGTTTTAGAAAAAGTCAAAATATCGGGAGGTGGTCGCTGCAATGTAACCCACGCCTGTTTTATTCCCAAAGAATTAGCCGCCTATTATCCAAGAGGAAACAAAGCCTTATTAGGTCCCTTTCATCGCTTTATGTGTGGCGATATGTTGGCGTGGTTAGATGAACAAGGTGTACCGACGCATATAGAAGAAGATGGGCGCATTTTCCCAATGACGAATAAATCACAAACCATCATTGATTGCTTTACAGAAGCCACCCAAAAGCTCAATATCAAAGTCCAAACACAAACCAAAGTTTTCAAATTTTATTCCGAAAAAAAATACTGGAAAGTCGAAACTAATAAGGGACTTTATACGACTAAAAAACTCATTATTGCGACAGGAAGTAGTCGCAAAATTTGGGAGCATTTGGCGCACTTGGGACATCAAATACAAAGCCCTGTTCCTTCCTTGTTTACCTTTAAAATACAATCCGTTCTATTAAAGGATTTGCCAGGAGTTTCAGTAAGAGACGGAAGTGTCAAAGTAAAAGATTCTAAACTTCAAGCAATTGGACCAATTTTAATAACGCATTGGGGATTGAGTGGACCAGGCATTTTAAAACTCTCCGCTTGGGGAGCAAGAGTTATGAATGAAAGAAATTATCATTTTACCATCTTTGTGAATTGGACGGTTGAAAGCGTACAAGAAGTAAAGGAAATCTTTTTAGAAAAAAAGCAAACACAAGCCAAGAAAAAGGTCATCCAAACACCCCTTTTCGATATTCCCAAACGCTTATGGGCAAGAATGATACAACTCTGTCAAATTGAACGTAAAAACTTTGCGGATCTTTCTAAAAAAGACCTTGAAAAGTTGAGTCAAATGATTGGCCATTGTCCCTTAGAAGTGACAGGCAAAAGTACCAACAAAGACGAGTTTGTGACTTGTGGAGGCATACATTTAGATGAAGTCAATTTTAAGACGATGGAGAGCAAACTTTTACCCAATCTTTACTTTGCAGGAGAAGTTTTAGATATAGATGCTTTGACAGGAGGTTTTAACTTTCAAGCAGCTTGGACCACCGCTTGGGTAGCTGCACAGGCGATTGTTTCAGAAGTGTAAGGCTATCAATCAATTTAATTTTTTAACCCTAAAAACCATAGTATGAAAACATTTTCTTGGAAATTGAACTTATTATTCCTACTCACTATGAGTTGTTTTTGGTCTTGTCAAAAAGACGATGATGATATGATGGAGGATACAACAGATGATATGATGAATGATACTATGATTGTCGAAAACCTCGACCTTTTTCCTTTATCAGAAGGTAGTTGGTGGGAGTATGAAGAAACACCCTTCTTTGGGGATGTTTTTACCTATACCAGAACAGTGACAGACGAGACCAAAACTTTTGATGGAAAGCCTTATAAGATCCTTGCCGCTGATTTGGAAGGTATTGATGACCAGCATGTTTATTGTGAAGACGGTGATTGTTTTGATGCTGGCGAGAGTTTTGTTTATGATGGAGGTACATTCAACCTTCCATTTCTAAAAAAAGATATGTCGGTGGGAGATACTTGGACGTATGAATATACTTCTGGTGGAGGCAATCCCAATCGTTATATTTATGAAGTAGTAGCAGTTAATGAGGCTCGTATAGTCAAAGATGTAGAATATACGGGAGTCACGACGATTCGACGAGATTTTACAGCCGTAGAAGCAGGAAGTTGGAGCGAACCAGTAGAGTTAGAACTACAATATTTTGCAGATGGAATTGGTTTGATAGAAGCCTACAGCAGTTATTTTGAGGCTGGACGGGTTTTATTGGATTATGAGATAAAGTGATATAAGAAAAGCCTTAGTTTATGACAAACTAAGGCTTTTTTGAGTGGTCCCACATGGGCTCGAACCATGGACCCCCTGATTATGAGTCAGGTGCTCTAACCAACTGAGCTATAGGACCTGTTAAATAAGGAGTGCAAAAATAGCAGTAAATTTTGAAATCAGCAAGTTTTTTACTGCCTCTCACACAGTCACTTCACAATTAACCACAAATTTTCACTTTTAGTTCCCAATGCTTGTTTTATTTTTAGGAGAGAAAGGTTTGTCTTTCATCGTCACAGAAAGTCCTGCTATCCGTTCTTATCGCCTTTGCCTCGCCACAATCCACGCCAACACACAACAGGCGATACCACTACTATCAGGTCTAGATGATTATGGACACAACATTGATAGTTAAAGGGACGGAACGGTTTATTTTTTACATGTTGGGACGAAAGTGGCGTAAAGGGACGTTTATTTGTCAAAATATAACAGATTGTTGAGTATGAAAATTTAAATTCGTGTATTTGTGGCAAAAATTACACAAGAAATGAAATGTCCTTCCTTCCCTTTTTAAAACGTCCCGTCGTCCCAAAATTCTAAAAAAATTGTAACCCAGAGATTCATTTTTTCGTTTGCGACTATCGACTATCGAC
>JAHDBB010000574.1 GCA_020630635.1 Chitinophagales bacterium | reverse complement strand
TCGGGGCTAGGTCGTTGTGGTCTCTCCCCTGTAGTAACTGAACCGTTTTAGAATTTGGAAATTAAAATCATCAAAAGTTGTGGGCTATAAATGTTCACAACTTTTTTAACTATTATACATAACGGCAAACTATTTTTAGATTACGAAAGTCGAAAAGACTTTCTTGCATTTATAACCACAAGTCAAAAAGACTTGCGGGATTAAGTAAAATTGAAGAGTGAAGTGGATTTTTGAAAAATCTAAATTTAAAATGCCTTTATGTATATTAAAGCTCAAAATCTTTGTTTAATTCAACGATGACCTCCTCTCCTACTCTTCGGAGCGTTTGTACATGTTCAGGAAGTGTCTCTAGGTCTTTTTGATATTTGGCAGCTTCTTCTATCGCTCGGATGGTGGTTTTGAGCTGCACAATATCCAACATATCAATCGAAGGTTTGAGCTTGTGAGCAATCGCATAAACCCGTTCCCAATCTTGCTGTTGATGATGTTGCTCTATTTCATCCATTGAAGAGGGTAAACGTTGTACAAACATCAAGATCATTTTTTTCATAAAATCCTGATTGTTGTTGGTTTGTCGTTCCAGTTTTTCTAGGTTATACAAAGGTAAAGAAGCTTCTTCTGTTTCGACATTTTTTTCTACCAAAAGACGATGCATTATTTTAATCAAAACAGCACTTTCAAAAGGTTTGGATAAAAAATCATTCATTCCCACCTTGATACATTCATTTCTATCTTGGGTGATGGAATTAGCCGTTAAAGCAATGATAGGAACAGTTGATTTTAGTTCATTACGAATAATTCGAGTCGCTTCCAAACCATCCATTTCAGGCATATGCATATCCATCAAAATAATGTCGTATTGATTTTGACGCACCATTTCTACTGCCTCCACTCCGTTGACCGCAAGACTTACCTTCATTTCATACTCTTCCAATATTTTAGTCGCCCAAAATTGGTTGAGGTCGTGGTCTTCGACTAGTAAAACATCTATGCCTTTGATCCTTTCCAAGAAAGGCTGCACATCTTTTGATTTAGGCAAATCTGCATCAGTTCCAATCGCTAATTTTAAGGTGAAGAAAAAACACGTCCCTACATTTTTTTCACTCTCGACCTCCAATGTTCCACCAAATAACTCCACCAGTTTTTTAGAAATAGACAAGCCCAAACCGGTCCCTCCAAAACGTCGAGTAATACTTTCGTCTTCTTGCCTAAAACTTTCAAAGATGGTTTCTATTTTCTCTTGTTCGATACCAATACCTGTGTCTTTGACACTAAATTGAATGGTTTGATGGGTATCATTGGTCTCTACCAATTCTGCCAAAAGCTCTACTTTTCCTTCTGGTGTAAATTTACTGGCATTGCTTGTGAGATTAAGTAAAATTTGATGGAGACGAACAGGATCGCCAATTAAGACAGGAGCCACTTTTCGATCCAAGTGCCATTCTAATTCAATATCTTTAGCAATGATTTTCGTCTTTTCTGCTTGAATGATGTTGAACAATATGTCTCTCAAACGAAAACCAATCTTTTCAATCTCCAAAATATCCGAATCAATTTTAGAAGCATCTAAAACATCATTAACAATAACCATTAGATTTTGAGCAGAGACTTTTAGGACATCTAAATATTGTTGTTGTTTCGATGAAATACTGGTTCTTTCCAACAGTTCACCCATTCCATAGATAGCGTTGAGAGGCGTGCGAAATTCGTGGCTCATATTGGCAAGAAAACGTTCTTTGGCTTTGACCGAGGCTTCTGCTTTTTCTCTTGCTTCAATCAAGGCTTGTTTGGCTTTTTTAGCATCGGTAATATCTCGAATAAATGCCGCAAAGATGGTATTATTGGGCAGTTCAATAGGCATCACTGTCAATTCCACATCAAACGTTTCACCTGATTTTCTAATTGCTGTTATTTCGATGCGATTGTTTAAAACAGGACCTTCGCCTGTACGATTATAATGCACCATTCCATCAGCATGTGCTTTACGATGTTGATGCGGAATAATAAACTGTCCCATTTCTTTGTGAAGTACCTCCTCTTTGGTCCAACCAAAGGTTTTGACAGCTTGTGGATTCCAGTGAATGATGTGTCCTTTATCATTAATGATGATAACTGCATCTAAAGCCGCATTGATAATTTTGGTAATTTTCTTCTCGTTCTCAATGGAACTTTGGTGGGCAATACTTCCTTCTATCGAAAAAGCAAATTTTTTGATGACACTTCTCAATTTATTCAATTCATGAATCGCCAAAGCCTCTTTATTGCTTGAATAAATTTTTAGGATACCAAAATCATTTAGCTTAAAAATACCATAAATACCTTGTTCTATTTTTTTTTCAGCAACGATTTCAGTAAAAAGCGGATGCGTATCATCAATCACTATTAGGTCTTGATCTCCTGTCACCGTAAAACTAGGGTGATCTAACGACAACTGTTTAATGGCCGCCCTAAATTTAGGAATAGCATACACCAATCTTGCTTCGTTTTGCGCTTCTACTTCATTGGGTAAGTGTTGAGCATCAATCCAGACAGATGCAAAGTCCAAGTTTTTTCGAGCATGTAAAGCATTGACAAAATGTTTGCAGTTTTCAGAAATATTAAGAGACTGTCCGACTGCCAAAGAAAGTTCATAAAGCAAATAGATTTCTCTTAGTGTATTGTCTGAATGATTTTTATCCATCGTGTAAAAGTCCTATGACTATAGTTTTGTTAAAAAATTCGAGTATGCCTTGTCCATGAGAAGATATTTCTCCTAATGTTAATACTCCTTCTAATATAACATGGTTACTTTTTTGTTGCAAATTATTTTGGATAACTTCTAATTCTTTCTCAAAATCCTCTTCTAAAAATAAGACTCTGGAGATACAATCAATCACCAATGTTTCCTCAAAGGGTTTATCTATGACCAAACAATCTTTAGCGGCTTCGCCTGCTGCTGCAATTAAGGCTTCGTTCTCTCCTTTCAATATTTCAAGTACACTATTTTCTGGCACTTCTCCCACACATACTAGCTCGCCATTTTCATTGACAGAAATAGGATCTCGTACGACTTTCTCGCTATTGTCTTTACTAATGCCAAAAGGATAGCCTTTGGCAATAGAGAAAAAATTATCGGCAGTCAATGTTTGTCCTGCATCTTTTTCTACTACTATTTTGTAAGCCTCAAAAGCATTCATCCAATTGAGTTCCTTGACAATATTGCCTTCTGTTTTATTGGCAACTAAGGGACCATAGACTTGCTTCCATCCATGTCGAACTCCCAATGAACTGGACATCATAACAGGACATAAAATAGCTGCATCTTCGACAAAGCCCTCTTTGGTAAATAAACAGGGTTGTTGTTGTAAAGATAAGGAACCTGCACCTCCCCCGATATAGTTCACAGAATTGCCTAAGACATTGTAGACTTCTGACAAAAAATGAGCAATATTGCCCGTCAGACCATCAACTAATACGATAAAGCTCATATCTGTTTCAAAGACGGGTAAATCTTCAAAATCAGGAATGGTAAAATCCTTAGAATTAAGATGTGGGATTAAAAAAGGTGGAGCTGCAGCGGGTAACTTACGCAAAATTAGCCCTTCATCATGCTTTTTACTTCCTACAATCAGGCTTGGAAAGATTCCACCAAAAAAATTGAGGTTGGCTTCTTTTAGCTTTTCGATTAAGGAAGGGATGTTAGGTGCATTTTTTTCAGCTAACAACAACATAAGGTTGTCTGTCTCTGAAAGATCCATGGCTTGGATAGCTGAAAGGATGTCGGTTATGGAGTTAGAATTTAAAAACATAGGTATTTTAGGTTAGGTACTTTCTTTGTAGTAAAAAAATCCTGCCTAAATACAATCAACTCATAAACAAATCATTACACATTTTTAAATTAAAATACATTTCAGATTTCAGAAAATTTTCTAAAATATAGAAAAACGTAATTTGTATTTCCCATTCATATAACACTTTTTGCGAATAAAAATTTTAATCAATGGTCAATATGATGTTATTTAATTATTTCACACGATGTTGGTTAGAGATATGCCTACCCGTCTAAGCTTGCCTAAAATCAAAGAAAAGGTAAGTCGTTTCAATCGGATAGGTCTTCCCGTATGAACCAGCAATCCGATTGATTTATACATAACGGCAAACTATTTTTAGATTCCGTAAGTCGAAAAGACTTACTTGCATTTGGAACCACAAGT
>JAHDBB010000573.1 GCA_020630635.1 Chitinophagales bacterium | reverse complement strand
CATTTATACCCCAACCAACTAGACCCGATAGTAGTGGTATTGCTGCAAAGCTTGGCAAGAATAAGTAAGGCTAGAGCAGCAATAAGAACGAATAGCGGGGAGACCCAACACAACGAAGCGACCTTCGTTCTCTCCACAAAAGAAAAAGCATACCTTACCTCATTCTTAATTTACCTCATTCTTTAGGATGAGGGATGAGGAATGAGAAAACTAAACAACCTCCTTGACCAACAAAACCAGTTCCTCCTCCGTCCCCTCAAAATCTATATCAGGAATCACCCCCGTTCCTTCCCAATTCGACTGCGTTTGTCCATCTTCAGGATACCCAATCGGCACAATGAAAACAAACGAATCCCCCAAAATCTCCCGACTACAAATATTTGCCCCACCCCTACTTGGTTTTCCAATAACAGTCGCACGCCCCATCTGTTGCAACGAATAAGCCAACGCCTCACCAGCCGAAAAAGTCCCTGCATTTATCCACAAAAACAACCGTTGAGACAACAGCTTTTTACCAGCGACCTCCACCAATGAACGCAACTCTCGACTTCGATTTTGCTTAGGATAGTGAAACGCACAAAGCAAGACATCCTCCTCTATAAAATAACTCGCCAATAATTGAGTCATAGAAGGATGTCCCCCTTGATTGTCTCGCAAATCAATGATAACCGTCTCGCAATTAGACACAAAATATAAGACCGACCTTGCCATTTCTCCAGCACACTGTGTATCCGAAAAACGGGTAAGCCGAATATATCCGACACCCGTCTTCAAAATCTTAACGGATTGAAAACCGAAATTATGCAGTATTCTATCTCGTTCTGTCTTTTGTAAATGTAAGATCTCATTGTGCCGTTTTTTGTCTGTCACCGCCTGCACATCCTCTGGTGCATAACGCACCTTTAAATGTGTATCACCTGTTATCGTTTGCATTTGCTCTGTCAACAAGCGGGCTATTTCTACAGCCTCACTCGCCTCCACAAAATCTGTTTCCCTTAAAATTTGAGGTAAAAATTGATGAAGTAAAGAAGCATTTTTTTCATCAAAATATACTTGATCGACGATTGTTAGAAGCTCATCGACCAGTTTTTTTTTATCAGTCATAAATAATCAATTAGACCGACAAAAATAGGAAGTATTTTTTACAAAAATCATTTTCACCAATCACGAAACAACCATCTCCACTTCCTTCTCTTGCCAAACCTGTTTCAACACCTCCTTCAATTCTTCTGTATTTTTGCAGCCCACAAAAACCCTTTCACCATCCTTCAAAGTTAGCAACAAACCATTGCGTCCACAAAGACTATAAAAATTTTCAGAACCAAAGTGAATATTGTATCCATTCAGTTGAGAAAGTAAATTAGTATTGACAACCTCACAGTTCTCTACATCTTTCCATTTGATTTTTACTTTTTCCGTATTCCATCCAAAATATTGGACTTTTACATGTTTATGAGTCATTTGCACATTCATTCGCAAAGTCCACAAATAAAACAATAAAAAGCCCATCGAAATGACCAAAACAAGGTAAATACCCCAAGTCAAAGCCGCTTCTGTTTCACTCCAAAAGTTTTGTTCTACAAAACGATAGGTCAGTCCCACCATCAAAAATCCTAGCAACAAAAGCACATCCCATGCTCTAAACTGTTGCTTTTCGCTATAAATTTGTTTTGACATAACATTTTATTTATTAACATTAAAACACCGCAAAGTTAACAATAAATTAACATTAAGTCAAGAAACGATTTTTTATAACCCGTAAAAATCTCATTGTCAAATATCAATACATACCTATCAAGTTCTACATTTATCCTAAAAAACATTAAGTTACATAATACTTTATCTTATAGTTATTAACCCTATATTAATCACCGAATGTTTTCAATAAAACTTGACAAAGAACCAAAATTATTAGTAAATTTAACGTTCTGAACAACAAATTTATATTTGAAAAAAATAATATAAATCAGGTATTTAAACAATCTTCCTAGTGTGATCAAAATCATGTAGTACCTAAAAGACTAATGAGTAAAAACAATTTCAATAAGAAATAATTATGGCATAATTTATGTTATAATTGTTTCTAAACTTATATTATTAAAATCAATCTAATTTAATTTAAAATGAAGAACGTCAAAGAAAAGCTCATTAATCTACCAACTGACTTTAGTTTTAAATTTGAAGCAACAGAACTCACCAAGTTCACTCAAAATGGAAAGAAACTAACTGAATCAGACATTTCAAAGGAGCAAAAGGATAAGGAAATCGAAAAGATTCTAAAAAAAGTAACTCAAAAAGCCATTCAACCCCCAACTCCTCAACCTCCCAAACTTAAAACTACTTCTACTCCCAAAACCAATGGTGTTCATAAACCCAAACCTGCACCTCAACCCACACCAGCCACTAAGCTTGAAAACAAGATAGAAGGCAAAATCAATACCTATGTAGAAGGTAAAATTGATGCCATTGTCAAGGGTAAAATTGACGCTGTACTTCATGGCAAAATCAATGCTTCGATCAATGATTCACCTGATACTCAAATCAACGCTACTGTCAATGGAAGAATCACGAGTACTGTCAGAGGCAGAGTTGAAGGATTTATCAAAGGAAGAATTGAAGGTTCCATAAGTGGCATTATTGAAGGGTCGCTTAGCGATACCACATCGGTTACTTTAGAAGTCGCTAAAAAGCTAAAATCAAGTAAAGTCCCTACTGATATTATTATGCAATCAACAGGCTTATCGAGAGAAGAAATAGAGCAACTCTAATCAGTCATGAAAATTAACCACCCAATTAAAATAGATTTACTAGAGTTTATAAGAACAGGCAAGTTTGACTATTTACAATTGGGACAAACCAGAGCATGGGTACTCAACCACTTTCCAGATCCCGACGGTTTCAAACAAGGAGATAATTGGAGAAGAAATAAGTTTGAGATTTTTACTTATGGCAACTTTGAGCTTCATTTTTACCAAGATATTTTGTATTTGATATTTTCCGATAATTTAGATTTAGATGGTGGACCTTCTCTAAAATTGACCAATCAATGGATTTTGGAGAAAGAAGAAGAACTCACCTTGCCTTATGTAATAAATGAACTCTTGAAAGAAAAGATCGACTTTCGTACATTTACAGACGACTCACTCTTTTCGATCAAACTTCAAACAATAGGTAAGACGATATTGCACTTTGAGACAGAAGAAATATCTGACCCACAACAATATAAGTTGAATGCAATTTGGTTGAGCAATAGTGAGATACCTGCCTCATCATCTTGATGTTTTCTTTAAATTGGAGATTGCTGATTTTATGAATTGACATACAATTAAAATAAATAAAAAAGTCCGAACATCTCGTAAATGTTCGGGCTTTTTTTATGTGCTTTTTTGGATAGCTCTTTACAGGTAATGCTATTTTAAACAATGAATATTTTAATAGCAAGGGAATAAATTCCCTCGCTCAGTAGGTCTCAAAATCAAATAAAAAGGAGAGCAACTATTCATTCCAAAATGGTTCGATTAAAAGATCCATCAACCATTTCAATTCCTCCCTGTGTATGTTGTTTCAATTCCAAAATGGTTCGATTAAAAGCATTGGACTGAATTAGGCTAACCGCTTGCTTGGGAGTTTCAATTCCAAAATGGTTCGATTAAAAGGATGCGACTTCAAAGTGCGAGGGCTTATCTCGATAGTTTCAATTCCAAAATGGTTCGATTAAAAGGAACTGTTGCTGTAACAACGGTATCAGGTTTAATTAGTTTCAATTCCAAAATGGTTCGATTAAAAGCAATATCGGAAAGCAATATGTTAGGCACCAAAATAAGTTTCAATTCCAAAATGGTTCGATTAAAAGTTTGTATATGTCACATTTAGAATTAAACTATTTTGAGTTTCAATTCCAAAATGGTTCGATTAAAAGTTCTAAACTACTTGGAAGGCTTGCTATTTTAGATTCGTTTCAATTCCAAAATGGTTCGATTAAAAGTTACTCTATTTTTAGGGTTAAATTCTTAATTATCAAGTTTCAATTCCAAAATGGTTCGATTAAAAGCCCGACTTCAACCTGTCGGGATACATGAATAAAGAGTTTCAATTCCAAAATGGTTCGATTAAAAGGATACTTTACAATCAATAGAAATTACTATTTATGAGTTTCAATTCCAAAATGGTTCGATTAAAAGGCTAGTCTATACAGTAAAAATGTA
>JAHDBB010000572.1 GCA_020630635.1 Chitinophagales bacterium | reverse complement strand
TAGCCCTGAATGGATTAAATTCTAATTTTTAATCTCTAAATTCTAAAACGGTTCAATTCGTAAGGCGTTCTGTCCATTCCCAACTAGCCCCGATAGCAGTGGTATTGCTGCGTTTGTGGATTGGCGTGGGTTGTGGCAAGGCAGCAGCAATAAGAACGGATAGCGGGACTTTCCAACCCAACGAAGCAACCTAACTTTCGCTCCAAAATAAAAATATCCTATCACCTATTAGGAATGGAACAAAAATCCATTCCTTATTTCTTGTGAGATTCTTTATTCTATGAGCTAACTTTTGCTCTTTTCCTCCAAAACCAAAGCAAACCAATGATAAAAGTAAAGAAGCCCAAGATATAAACAGCGTTATTACTCAATATTTTTAGGACAGACTTTCTACCAACTTCCCTTTCTGCTGAATAACCTTCTTCCATTTCAATCACTCCAACGGCTTTTGCATATTCATTGTATGCCTCCATCATTTCATTAAATTTTTTTGGAAAGGCTTTCGCAATATCTTTGGTTTCTCCTGGATCGGTTTTGAGATTGTACATGTACCATTGATTGTCCCCCAAAGGAATATTGTTTTTGACGATTTTAAAATCTCCTTGATAGTAAGCCGAACTATTGGCTGCTTCCAAACCAACTCCTTCGTCATCATTATAGATGGGTCTTGACAAATCGTTGATATGAGGCAGTAAACTTTTCCCTGTAATTGGAACGTATAGTTTATTATGGACAGGTTGCATTCCTGCCATTTCTAAGATGGTAGGCGTTATATCTGTAATAAAACAAAAAGAATTGGTTTGTAGGTTTTTTGGAATGGTCTTTCCAGAAACAATCAATGGAGTCCGTACTCCTCCCTCACCGGTATAGTATTTAAAAAATGAAAAGGGAGAAGCTAAAGCAAAGGCAAATTCCGGACCTACTGCACCAAAATATCCTTTTTCCCCTGCTCGCTTGACATCGCTATGATAAGCATGTTTTTCTTGCCATTTTCGCATCACTACATTTCCTTTAATGTCACCTCCATCGGGTCCATTATCAGAGGTAATGATAAATATGGTATTATCATAAAGTCCTTTTTCTTTTAGGTAATTGATATATCGTCCAATATGATAGTCCATCGCTTCCAACATACCTGCCATTACTGCCATATCTGTTGCATAGGCTTCCTTTTCCTTGTCTGAGAGCCTTTTCCATTTTTTAAATTGTGGGAACATGTCATTCATTGCAGCATTGGAGGGGATGATGCCCATCTCTTTTGCTTTTTCAAATCGTTTTTGTCTTAACACATCCCAACCTTCTTTGTAAACATCAAGATAAGGTTCTACAAATTTTTTAGGGGCTTGAATAGGAACATGAATAGCCTGAAAAGCAATGTAGGAGAAGAAAGGAGCCGAAAAATTGTCTTCTGCTTCATGAAAATTAATCGTTTGGTCAATGTATTCTTTGGAAGAATAAAAATCATGGGGAAGATCGACCTCTTTTCCGTCTGCATACCAATGTGCAGTTGGTTTCATAGGAAGATAGCCTTTCGCCTCATAATTATCTGCCCCCGAAGCTCCTAAGATAAAAGAGCGATCAAAGCCTCTTTTGGTCGGTAAGGTGTTGTCATCATGTCCTAAATGCCACTTTCCAGTGACATAGGTTTTATAACCCACTTCTTTTAATCGAGTCGCCACTGTTTGTACTCGTTTATTGAGAACTCCACCGTAGCCTGGCTCGTTTTCATAACCACTTGGTAGCATCTCTGGTAAATTTGCCACACCTGTCAAATGACTATCAGAACCAGTCACTAACATCGCTCTTGATGGAGAACAAACTGGAGAAGTATGAAAATTGGTAAACATCATACCTTGCTGTGCCAGTTGGTCGATATTTGGGGTACGTGCTTCACCACCAAAGCTGCCAAAATCCATTAAACCAGAGTCATCCACTAAAATCAAAACGATATTTGGTGCTTGATTATTTGTGTTATTTGCTGATTGTCCAAATGCCGTATAACTAAGCAACAAAAGTAGATAAACACCTAATGTTTGATTCTTCATTTTCGCTTATTTTTTAGCTATGATTTCCATTATTTTTTGGGCAGTTTCGTGTCCTGAATTTTGATTTTGTCCTGTAACAAATCGTTCTTCGTCATCGACTACGGTTATCGTAGCCAACATATCACTTATAGCATGATGATTGGCTTTATAGTTGGCTCCAGCTTTTTTCAACTCCCCTTCGGGATGCAGTGGTGTAAACTCAATACCTAATTGGTCGAGTTGCCCTTGCGTAACACCTGTCATTGTTCGACCTTTTATGAGTAAATTTCCCTGTCTATCTTTTGCTTGAATAAATGCCAACGCTCCATGACAAACGCTTCCTAATATGGGCGTTTGTGCATAATAAGCTTCACTTACTTTTTTTGCCAATACTTCTGATTGTCCCATATCATAAGCTGCGCCCCAACCTCCAGCAAAAAAGATGACATCGTATTTTGTAAAGTCAATCTCTTTGATAGGTAAAGAAGTTTTTACTTTTTGTTGGAATACTTCATCTTTCAAATACCTTTTATCGGCATCATCTTTTATCATATAATAAAAAGACTGTGGATCAATCGGAATTTCTCCTCCTTTGATACTTGCTACATCAACTTCCATATTGGCATCAAGAAACTCATAATAAGGGACCGTCATTTCCGAACCAAAAACACCCGTAGGCTTCCCTGTTGTCTCGCCTGGTTTGTTGAGAACACCATGACTGGTGCAAACAACCAAAGCTCGTTTGCCTTTTAAATTGTATTGTTTACTACCCTCAAAATCTGGATGCAACCCCATCCAATTAAGGATTTTTGGTGATAAGAGTGCAAGGAGTACGATAACAACTAAAAGGATGCCTATAATTTTCATGATTTTATTTTTAGACATGGTATCTTATTTTAAAAAAAACCAATTTTTCTTATAATGATGGGTTTACTCCCCATCTGTTTCATAAAAAAAAATAGATAGCGGATTCGCCCCACTATTCAAAAATATTACTGCTGTGGACAATTACGTGCTAGACCATCAAAAGCACTTGTCTCGGTAGTACATTCCCATTCAAGTACAAAATCAGGTGTTGTGGCTGGTGGCGAATATCTATCAACACTATAAGTAATGGGGGTATTTTCCAAAAGGGGTTTGCGAAGGTTATAAAACCCTCCATCCGAACCATCTATATCTCCTACTTGCATGGTAATATCATCTTCTAATAAAATGCCTTCTACCCAAAGACCTTCACCATAGTCTTCTTCAAGTAGCAATTCCCAATTTTGGTAGCCTTCACCACCCAAAACCCAAGAATGTTTCACCCACCAAGCACCTGTGCCATCTGCTTCCAAAAACTCTTCACCACTTCCATTTAAATAAACCGCATTAGGATGATAGCAAACCGTTTCTCCTGTCATAGTTGTTGTACATTCTCCAGGACCAACTTGTGCAGGAATTGTTACCTGACCATTAATGACCTGTTGTGCATATACTGATACCCGTTTAGTTGCAGCATCAATATGCATATCATTGATAATTTGAATAGGGAATGAAACGTTTGGATCATTTACTTCAGTAGTCCAGTATGCCTCATGATAATTAAGTGAGGAACAAACTCTGATGATTGCGTTTTCAACTATTTTAATCGCTTCTTGTGGATAGTCTTCTGTGGTTAAATCATTGATAAACGATTCATTTGCAGCATCATCACACCTTGTTTCTGGATTGAGTGCTAAATCATTTAAATAATTGGTGATCATTGCTTCTTGCTCTTCTTCCAAACTCTCTAACTCATTGGTCTCTTTGATACCATTAGCCAACCATCGTCCTCCTTTATCTAATTCATCAAGTTGATTCAAGGTTGTTTCATAGAAAACAATTTCTATTGTTGTATCATCTTCATCTTCACAAGAGAACAACAAGAAAAATGAAAAAATAAATGTAACTGCTAAAATTCGTAATGTCATTTTATGCTATTTTTTAATGCTCAAATAAATTCCACATATCATCTTAATTCGTCACACACTCAAATTATTCTTTTTTCCAAGTCCTCTATACATAACGGCAAACTACTTTTAGATTCCTAAGCGGTTCGACGATTCGACGAAAAGACTTACTTGCATTTAGAACCACAAGTCAAAAAAACTTGCGGGATTGAGTAAAATTGAGAAGTAAAGTGGATTATTGAAAAATCTAAAT
>JAHDBB010000571.1 GCA_020630635.1 Chitinophagales bacterium | reverse complement strand
AGAACCGAAAAGAAAAAGAGTTTTACTTCATTCTTTAGGATGAAGCCAGTAAGAACCGAAAAAAGAGTTATACTTCATTCTTTAGGATGAAGTCAGGAGAGAACCGAAAAGAAAAAAACTTTACTTCATTCTTTAGGATGAAGTCACGAGAGAACAGAAATTCATTCTTTAGGATGAAGCTACAGGTAAGATAAAGGAAAAGTGACGCAGAAGAGTACATTGCCTTGGTATGCAAATGCTGTGTATTTTTCAGACACTCCCCACGTCACTAGTAGATTGTATAGATAAGTTATCAAGAGAAGTTAGTGGTCTTTGCCCAAACTAACGTACTCCTTAACTCGTTTCACTGCAATATTTTCCTGATCTTCTTGACGACAACCTTGTTCATCAGCAGGTTTACCACAAATTTGGCAATCACCGACCTGATTCTTCAAAAAAGGACTTTGAGAAGCACAAGTTCCCTTAAATTCCCCATTCTTCAACACCAAAATACGGATGCCTACGCCTACAAAGAAAAGGCTTGCCACAATCAAACTGATAATTAAAGTAGGAATCATATAAATTAAAGTTTCATTATTCTAATAATATACTTCAAAGATACAACGCTTTTACTTAACATGCTATTTTGAATCAGTGTAAAGACAATAGCGGACATTTCTAATAGAAAACGCACCCTCCAAGAAGGTGCGTTCCATTTTTTTATATAAAAAAAAATATTTTACCATCTACGCCCACCACGATAACCACCGCTCCGTCTACCCGTCAAAGCACCCAACAACCCACGTGTCAACTCACGCATCACCGTACGACCCATCTGACGCACCGCTGTATTTTTGGTCAACGACTCGAACATACTCTCCTCCTTTTCTTCCTTCAAACCCTTAGGTCTTTCATCTGTAGGAGCAGCTTCTTGTTCTGCCTTTTTCTCTTCATCCTCCAACTTCGCAATCAACATCTCATAAGCACTTTCCCGATCAATTGTTTCATTGTATTTGGTCACCAATTGTGACTGACTCACTAAACCGTTCACTTCCAAATCACTTAAAATCCCCATACGAGTACGAGGCGCACGAAGCATTGTTCTAGCCAAAGGCGTAGGGCGACCCTTTTCATCCAAGATTGTGATAGCAGCCTCACCAATACCCAAAGAAGTCAACATATCCGCTGTATCATAAAACTCCGAATCAGGATAATTTTGAGCAGTCAATTTGATTTCTTTTCTATCTTTTGCCGTAAACGCTCTCAATGCATGTTGTGCTTTGAAACCCAACTGACTCAAAATAGCATCAGGAATATCGGTCGGATTTTGAGTGGCAAAATACAATCCAACACCCTTTGAACGAATCAACTTAACGATACTTTCAATTTGGTCCAACAAAGCCTTTGATGCATTTTTAAAAATCAAGTGCGCTTCATCAATAAACAGGCACAATTTAGGTTTTTCAGCATCTCCCTGTTCTGGGAAAGTGGCATAAATTTCTGCCAATAAGCTCAACATAAAGGTCGAAAATAACTTAGGTCGGTCCTGCATATCGGTCAATCGAATGATCGAAATCAAGCCATTGCCATTGGCATCATAACGCATCAAATCTTGTGGATCAAAAGAGGTCTCCCCAAAAAATAATTCGGCACCTTGTTGTTCCAGTTCGATGATTTTACGCAAAATCGTACCTGTCGAAGCAGACGATATACTACCATATTCTGCCTCTACTTTTTCTTTTCCTTCATTATTGATGTGATGGATGACTTGTTTAAAATCTTTCAAATCCAATAAAGGCAATCCATTGTCATCACAATATTTAAAAATCAAGGAAACAATACCTGATTGGGTATCATTGAGTTCCAATATTTTGGAAAAAAGGATGGGACCAAATTCTGTAACGGTTGCTCTCAATCTTGCCCCTTTTTCATTGGAGAGGGTCAATAGCTCCACAGGCAAGGCTTGTGCTTGATACGGTACGCCGATTTTTTCATGACGTTCAGTGATGGCAGCATTGTCGGTACCTGGAGCTGCCAATCCACTCAAATCCCCTTTCAAGTCCATCAATAATACCGAAATTCCATTTGCTGCCATTTCTTCTGCAATGACTTGAATGGTCTTGGTTTTTCCTGTCCCTGTTGCACCTGCAATCAAGCCATGTCGATTTAACATACTTAATGGAGCTTTGATTAGGGCATCTTGTGCGACCTGTGTATCATCCAACATGGCTCCACCTAATACCAAAGAAGGTCCAGAAAAGTTATAACCTTCCTTGATGGCATCTGTAAATTTTTGTAAAGAATCCATATATTTTTACGATTTAATCTTATGACGAGTATTTCTCAAAAGATAACTGCAAATTTAAAAGAAGTCCTTTAAAAATTGATAGGTTCTTATTTTTTTAGAAATTTTTGTTAGGAGAGAACGGCTATTGCTTCGTCGTCACAGAAAGTCCTGCTATCCGTTCTTATCGCTGTCGCTAGGCTCTACCGCAAGTCTTTTCGACTTGTGGTGCCAAGCCAAACAGCGATACCACTACTATCAGGTCTAGATCGTTAGGTCTCAACCTATCGTAACCGACCATTTTAGGGTTTTCGACTTTATAATATATTTATATTAAGTAAATAACGTATTTGTTTTTGTTGTCAATTTATAGCTTGCTATATTTATTAGTCCTCTTGTTAAAATATTTCTTGATTCTCAAATCTTTTCTTTCTACAAACCACATTGACATATAAACAATAAAACTTTTTCTGAATAAATACGTATTAGAAAGAAGACCCACCTTACCTCTTTACCTCTCCTTTTAATAATGAACGAGAACAGTAAAGTACATAACCAAAACTTATGTGCTACTGTAATTCTATATATATGAATATTGATAAAATAATATTTAGCCCAGCTATGAATAAAATCTATTTTTACCTGACTATTGTTATAGTATTTTGCATAACCTCACTTTCTAGTAATGCACAAGTGGAGTTTACAGTAGATATTATGCCAGACAGTTTAACCTATCAAGTATCATTAAGACCTACGACCACTTGGACGGGTTCAGATGCTTTGACAGCGACCGCACAGGTCACATTGAGAGTACCTACAGGTGGTTTTGTACCAGGTAGTTTGACGAATATGAATGGTACTTGGACACTTAATTCTCCGTTTGTCGCTCCTGCCGAAAATCCTGGATTTGACTATATTACAGTCGGATTATCCAGTTTAGGAACATCGGACATTACCTATACATCGGGAGTGGAAGAGCCTTTGTTTACTTTTCAAAATACAGGGACTTGTACCGGTTCTGTTGAGTTGATGGAAGCCAATGATCCATTTATTGGAAATACGCTCAATGCCAATGTAGGAAACCAAATTACGACTTTTGGTTCTGGAAATACCAATGCTTGGACAAGCAACTATGATGCTGGAAACTCTAATTGTTTGCGAGTCATTATGATTGATACAGTTGATTTGTCTTTGACAAAAGTGGCGAATATGACAGTTGCTCAAATAGCAGAGGAAGTAACTTATACCATCACTGTTTATAATGATGGACCTGATGATGCCAATGGAGTTGTCGTAACAGATGCTTTGCCCGATGGTGTTTATTATGGAGGCAATCATACCGCATCTGTCGGAACTTTCGTTGATTCAACTTGGACGATCGGAACCATTGCAGCCAATGATTCTGCTACTTTAGAGATTGTAGTCAATGCAAGTGATCCAGGAATTATGACCAATAATGCGGAGATTACGAGTGCCAATGGGGATGATCTGGATTCTACACCAGGCAATGGGGATATTACAGAAGACGATCAAGATAATGCTTGTTTTAGTGTCCCTTATATGTTGTGTGAAGGAGAAAATGATACTTTGTTATTAGAAGCCCCTGTGGGTTTTGGAGCTTATCAATGGTACAAGGATGGGGTAGCGATAGATGCAACAGCAGGAGGAACCGCTACTGATCTTTACATCACAGAAGCAGGAGAGTATCTTTTAGCCATTGAAAATGCGGTATTAGGAGATTGTGGCAATCAAATGTGTTGTCCTATTGTTGTAACTTTAGGCAATTGTTGCCCTGAACAACAGTGTATTAGAATGACCGTGACTAAACGATAGGATGCTAGATTAAATTCTAATTTTTAATCTCTAAATTCTAAAATAGTTCAGTTTACAAGGCGTTCTATCCTTTCAAAAATAGCCCCGATAGAAGTGGTATCACCCTCGTAGAGCAAATTCACGAATTTGCTCT
>JAHDBB010000570.1 GCA_020630635.1 Chitinophagales bacterium | reverse complement strand
TCAGGTATTTCTTAGCACCAGTTTTTAATCAAAGACGAAACAGCTTTGCTTCATTTTTCAGGATGAAGCCACAAGAGATCAAGAACAGAAAATCAAAGATGCTGTCCATGCAAAATAGCCCCGATAGCAGTGGTATGCTAAACGCAGCGATAGCTAAAAGGTTTTGCGAGGCATTTAGCATAAGAACGAATAGCGGGACTTTCCGCAACGATGAAAGACAACCCCTTCGCTCCTAGCCTAAAAAAGAATAGGATTTTTAAGATTAAATTGAAATTAATAGGATTCCAAGTACAGAACTGAAACGCCCCACCGTCCCAAAACCACGAACTGAACCACAAACGTCCCTTCGTCCCAAAAATAAAAAAATAAAAGATGTTCAAACTCCTAACTCGAATCGCCCTTTTACTCCTCATCGCAGGTGGAATCTGTCTATTATTCCGTTCCACCGCCACCGAATTTTGGTGCGGACCTGTCATTGCCAACAAGCAAAAAGTTTATGAAGAAAGTCAAGAAAAATACGATGTGGTCTTTGTCGGAACCAGCCGAATCAATCATGGAATCGACCCATTGACCTTCGATAAAACCTACCAAAAAGAAAGCGGAAAAAAAGTAAAATCCTTCAACTTTGGAATATCGGGAGCAACAGCAGGAGAATCCTACAACGTATTCGATTATTTATTAGAAAGAGACAAAAAACCCAAGTACGTCGTCTTAGAACTCTGCTCCATCTTCACCGCATTGAGCAAAAAATTCTGCAAAGAAAATCTCCATACCAATCGTAACAAATATTGGTTAGATACCGAATCACTCGGCTTTGCAATGGGCAATGTCAAAGGCTATCAATTGACCAACCATTCGACTTGGGACAAGATCAGATTTCGCTTCAACTACTTTGTCAACTTTATCGAAAATCAATTAGGGATTGGGATGTTTGATTCCATCTTAAAGTACAACTTAGTCGGCTATCCACCCAACAAAGGCATCGGACCCCAAAAAGACGGTTACAACAATATCAATCAATCCAGCTTTGACGGTGTACAAGCATCTAGGGAAGGCTTTTTAAAACGAAAACATGATGTGCATTTAGCCAAGCGAAACAAGAGCAAAAAGTTTTTTGGAGACAATCCGCCAGCAGACATTACAATGATAAATGAACCTTATTTAAATGCATTGCGAGCGATGATCCAACGAGCCGAAGCCAATGGTGTCACCTTAGTTATTTTAGCCCCACCATTGATGGCAGTCGAATCCTATGAAGAGTTGAGTGCTGTCTATTGGAATCTCCCCAACAAAAATCGCCTTAACCTAACCAATGGCGCAAAACATCCCAACTTTTATAAACTCAAAAATATTTGGGACGGCAACCATGTCAACCATGATGGAGCCGTTCTATTCTCTGAATTACTCGCCAAAAAAATGGTGAATAAATTTAAGAAAAGGAACTAATCGCCTTTTGTTGTTGTTCGATAACTGTAATTCAAAATCACACATGGACAACATACAATACTTTTGCAATCCTGCAACCATCGAACAAAATGCTTTAGAGCAAGTCACCGCTTATTCTAACAATCCAGACATTGAAAAACTCTGTGTCTTTACCGATATTCACTATTGCGATGAAAAAGCCGTTCCAGTAGGCGTAGCCTTTTCGACGACGGATTATATTTACCCACTCATTACAGGAAAGGACATTGGATGTGGAGTCATGTTTCTAAAAATATCCAAAGAAGATTGGCTCAAACCATTCGATAAAAAAGCCCATTATCAAGGTCTCAACTTAGCACACCAAAAAATGACGGATGATGGATTAGGCGGCGGAAACCATTTCCTATCTTTAGAAGAAGATGACGAAAATGTTTATATCCTTTGTCACACAGGAACCCGAAATCGAGGCATCGGATTATATCAACACTGTTATAAACTCACCCAAGAATATTCTTTAGAACATGGTCAAGAAGTTACCTTTCTTCCCAAAGAATATGTCGATGAACAATTTTATGATTACTATGAAAGTATCTTGAAATTTGGCTACGAAAGGCGCAAAAATTTCTGTGTCAAGACCCTGATCTTTTTACAAAACGCCAATTATATAAAGTGTGAAAAATCTCAAATTCCCAAAGATTATTTAAGCCAAAATTATGCGAAAGTAGGGGAGGAAGGAAAACTTTTTGGGACGACTTATCAACTACAAGATTCGATACACAATCACCTGCGTTTTGATGTCGAAGGCAAGATTATTCATCGAAAAGGAAGTACAGAATTAAAGGAGAAAAAAACGGTTGTGATTCCTTTATCCATGACCAGAGGAAGCTTATTAGTGGAGTTGATGCCCTATCATCCGACAGGACAAGAAGCCTTATTTTCGTGCGCTCATGGGGCAGGAAGAAAATACTCCAGATTTGATACCATGAAGTATTGGAAAAGTACGTTAAAGGAAAAAGATAGAAAGGCTTTTAAAAAACAATTTGCCGAGATGTTAGACCGTTCTGGGAAATTTCCAAGCGGTTATATCCAAGAATTTGACTTTGCGTATAAAGACCATTCCGAGATTTTTGAGCATCAAACCTACCTCAAAAAAATTACAGAGACTCGACCTATTGCTACGATAAAATATACTGAAATCTAAATTTTTTGGAGATTTTTATCAATCGGATTGCTGGTTCATATTGTGCCTAGCAATCCGATTGAAATGATATGAAGGCATAGCCGAACTGCATTGATAATTCATCATTTACCATTCACCATTAAAAAAAAACTACTCTCCACCCGGCATTTTCCACTCCTTATGCAATTCATAACTCATATCAGGCTCCATATTCACCTCAATCTCACTACTCAAATCCTTCAACTTTTGCGACATTTGATTAAAACGCTCCCTTTCCTTTTTAGACATATCGTGAGATTCTCTAGGGTCTGTTTTTAAATTAAATAGCTTATTATTCGCCAACTTCCAACCATCTTCTAATAAGCCATTGGGACCAAAATATAAAGCCCGTTTATCCAAAGATTCGTCCTTTTGATTCAACAAGACATTGACCAAACTTTGTCCATCCGTATGATGTGAAGAACCTTCTTGCACAATCTCCAAAATGGTTGGAAAAATATCAATATAACCCATTGTTGCCTCAATCTTTTTTCCGCCTTCAAAAGCGGCAGGCCATCGAAGCGCAGCAGGTACTCGCAAACCGCCTTCAAAACAACTTCCTTTGCCTCCTCTAAAGGGTTTATTATCGCCACCTGCCTCTTTGGAAGCACCATTATCACTGTAAAAAATCACTAGTGTATTTTCTTTCAATCCCTTCTTATCTACCGCTTCCAATATTTTGCCGATTCCTTCATCCATTGCAGAGACCATCGCCTTATATGTTTGCCGTTTGGTATTACCTTGACCCATGTGAATAGGTCGCAAAGTATCGGGTTTTTCTTTGCCTTGTAATGAAAAAATATCTTTGTTTTTGTCAAAACCACTCATTCTTAAAAACTTGTCTTCGGCTTGCAAAGGCGTGTGCGGCGCATTGAAAGGCACGTATAAAAAGAAGGGTTCTTCAGTCGGTGATTCTTCAATAAATTTGACCGCTTCTTTGGTTAATAAAGTGGTTGTATAACCTTCATCATAACAAGCATCAAAATTTTTGTGCCAGTCTAATTCTTTTCTGCGTTTATGCGTAAAATAATTTAGTTGACCGCCATAGTGTCCGTAAAAATAGGTGAAGCCTTGATTATTGGGATGGTATTTTACGTGGCTATGTCCCAAGTGCCATTTCCCAATACAAGCCCTGCGTTTATATCCTGCTTTTTCCAAAACTTCTGGGATCAAAATCTCATCGGGTGATAGCCCATCTTTGCGTTCAGGCGTGATGACTTTTTTACTCAATCCCGTTCGTCCAGGATAGCGTCCTGTCAATAAACCGACTCTGGCTGGTGTACAACTAAAGTAGGTATAAAATCTATCCAACTCAACGCCTTCTTTCACAAATTTATCAATATACGGAGTCCGAATATCACTTCCATGATAGCCTACATCGTTCCATCCCAAGTCATCCGCCAACAAGATAATGATATTGGGTTTTTCTTTTGGCAATTTTTTGGAATCCTCGGTACAAGAAGCCCAAGATAAGCCAATCAAAATGCTTAAAAATAAAAGGGTAGGGGATGTATATTTCATGTATGATAATCTTATTTTCTTAATAGTGACAAGTGGATGGTGACAGGTGACTTTGTGGTTCTTTCGT
>JAHDBB010000569.1 GCA_020630635.1 Chitinophagales bacterium | reverse complement strand
GAACCCTTCGCTCCTAGGTTAAAATATGAATAGGATTATAGGGTTTTTGGGAATTAATAGGGTTTTAAATTTAGAACCGAAACGCCCCATCGTCCCCAAAGTCAGGTAATGAACCACAACGTCCCTTCGTCCCATAATATAAAAGTCAGAATCCACTTGTCACTAATTTATCTTTACATTCGTTCTGGGGTCTGAATGCCTAAAAGTCCTAAGCCTTTTTGGAGAACCTCTCCGACATTTTTAGAAAGTAAAGTACGGAAGTCATTTAGACCTTCATCTTCATTGTTGAGTATGGGATATTCAGCATAAAACTTGTTGTACGTTTTGGCTAAGTTATAAACGTATTGAGCGACAATGGATGGCTCATAATGTTGGGCAGCTTCTTGGACGACTTTCTCAAAATTGCTGACTTGGATGATAAGGTCTTTTTCTTCTGCCTCCAATTTATGGACGTTTATAGAAGTCGAAGGAGTTTTACCATACTTTCGCAAAATGGACTGGATACGTGCATAACCGTATTGGATATACGGACCTGTAAAACCTTGTAGCTCAACCGATTGGGCAGGATCAAAAGTCATACGCTTCTTAGGATCAATGGACAAGATGAAAAATCGAATCGCTCCCACACCCAACATTTCAAACAATTCTTGGGCTTGTTCCGTCGAAAAATCATCTATTTTTCCAGATTCCAAAGTCGCTGTTTTTGCTTTATCAACCACCTCTTCAATCAAATCATCTGCATCTACCACTGTCCCTTCACGAGATTTCATTTTTGCTCCACCAGGCAAGTCTATCATCCCATAAGATAAGTGATAAACGCCATCGGCATACACTTTTCCTAATTGAGACAAAACCGCTTTGAGGGCTTTGAAATGATAGTTCTGTTCATCTCCGACTGTGTAAATAGAAATGTCCATTTTGTATTTGTCGTATCGAGCTTGGGCAACAGCGAGGTCTTGTGTGAGGTAAACAGAAGTCCCATCTTTACGCAAAAGTAATTTTCGGTCAAGCTTGTGTTCTTCCAAATTTGACCAG
Source organism: Chitinophagales bacterium (assembly GCA_020630635.1). Taxonomy (GTDB): domain Bacteria; phylum Bacteroidota; class Bacteroidia; order Chitinophagales; family UBA2359; genus JAHDBB01. The sequence continues at coordinate 3,207 of JAHDBB010000569.1, read as the reverse complement.
ATAGAGCCATCATCTTTTTGATAGAAAATGTCCTCTTTTAAACCTTCCTCTACCATCACTTTTCCAGCTTCGTAGTATTCAGATTCTTTGTATTCGTCTTCAAAGTCAATGCCTAAACGCTTATAGGTTTGGTTGAAGCCATCATAAACCCAACCATTCATTTGTTCCCAAAGCGTGCGTACATCAGTATCGCCTGCTTCCCACTTTTGAAGCATCTCTTTGGTCTCTTTACCTAACTCAGAAAATTCGTTGAAGTAGTTGTTGCTAAAATATTTGAAAAAATATTTTTGAAGAGCAGCGTCATCTTTGCCATCCTCTTTTAGTTTTTCAGCCGTATTACTGTTCAGCCATTTATTGAATTCAGTTTGGGCTATTGTGGTTTGTTGCCATTCTTGGTACTCTTTTTCTAAGGCTTGGTTGTATTGGACATAGTAGCTGCCGACAAAGTGATCGCCTTTGGTATGTGTACTGTCGGGTGTTTTGCCCTCGCCAAACTTTTGCCACGCCATCATTGACTTGCAAATAGCAATCCCACGATCATTTAAGATGTTTACTTTATGGACTTTGTGACCTGTAGCTTTTAGAAGATTGGCAACAGAATAGCCTAAAACCATGTTTCGGATATGACCTAAATGTAAAGGCTTGTTGGTATTGGGGCCACAGTATTCTAAAACGACGGTTTTGCCATTGTCGGGTTGAAAGCCGTAGTTCTCTTTTTGAGTAATTTCTGAAAATTGTTGTATCCAAAACTCGTCGCTGAATGAAAGATTGAGGAACCCTTTGATCACGTTGAAATCTTGGATACTTTCGATATGAGTTTTTAGATATTCGCCAATAGCATTACCGACTTCTTCGGGCTTTTTTTTGGCTGCTTTGACGACAGGAAAAACGACTACCGTGAGTTCACCGTCAAATTCTTTTCGAGTTTCATTGATGATAATCTTGTCGCTTGGAAATTCGACTTCAAAAATTTCTTTGACCGCTTGAGTGGTTTTTTCTCGTAAGAGTTGTTCTATGGACATTTTTGATTGTTTTTAATTTTTTGCAAAAGTAAGGAATAAGGAAAAAATAAGTTTGTTTTCTTGAATCTTTATGGTTTATACGTGCTTTCTGCCACAAATACACGAATGCTGTTCGTTATGTGGTTTTCTTTCTGCCACGAATATACGAATCCTGTTCATTACGTGGTTTTTCATAGCCACGAATACAGGAATACTGTTCCGTTTTTGAACAGTTTAATATTTTGTTGAGAAATAGATATAGGATGGTTAGACACGCCTATAGCGTAGGTGGGTTGGAAGGAGTGATATGTGTGAGTAGATTTGCATTTTTATTGCATTTGGTTTGTCCAACCTTGTTTTTTGTTAAAAGGTTCCTTCTTCCTACTATGGAATGAAGAAAAGCATTTTTTTAGGTTCTTTTCGTGACTTCATCCTAAAGAATGAAGAAAAGCATTTTCTTGTTTTATTCTTCGGATTCGTGTTCTATGAGGTAGTTTTCGTCTTTGAGGTTTTGGGGGATTTCTTTGGAGGCTTTTGCGCCAAGTTGTTTGATGTGGTCGGCACTGGTGATTAAGTTGCCTTTGCCTACGCATAGTTTTTGCATGGCGGCTTCGTAGGAACGTTCTGTTTGTAGAAGTGAACGACCTACTTCTTCTAAGTCTTGGGTGAAGCTGACAAATTTGTCATAGAGTAAGCCACTTTGTTTGGATATTTCGATGGCGTTTTTCATCTGTTGTTCTTGTCGCCAGATGTTGGCGACGGTGCGTAGAGTGGCGAGTAGGGTCGTAGGGCTGACGAGTATAATATTTTCTTCAAAGGCGGTGTTGAAGAGGTCGGGGTCTTGTTGGATGGCTAGACTGAATGCGCCTTCTATTGGGATGAATAAAAGGACAAAGTCTAAGGTTTGTAGCTGGTAGAGGTTTTGGTAGTTTTGTTGATTGAGGGCTTTGATGTGTTTGCCAATACTTAATAGATGTTCTTTTAGCAATTGAGGGGTGGGATCTTCGGCTATATTATAGCGTTCGTAGGCACTTAGGGGAACTTTGGAGTCGATGATGATGTGTCGGTCATCGGGCAAATTAATCAGTACATCTGGTTGTAGATGTCTGTTTGTTTTACCGTTTAAGTTGTTTAGAGGCTTGAGCGTTTGGTATTCTCGACCCTTGACGAGACCTGACTTTTCTAATATTTTTTCCAAAATCATCTCGCCCCAATTGCCTCTTACTCTTCCTTCGTTTTTGAGGACTTTGGTTAGGTTTTTAGTTTCCTTATTGAGTTGTTGATTAAGAGCCGTAAGTTGGTGGAATTGCTCAATGATGGAGGCACGTTGTTCGCTTTCTTTTTGGTGTTGTTTGCGAATCTCTGCTTCAAAGGCTTTGATGTTTTTATTGAGCGGTTCTAACAGGGCTGCTAAGTTGGGGTTTTGTTGGGGAGTGGTGTTTTGGATTTTTTCTGTTACGATACGATTGGCGATTTCTTCAAAGTCTTGTTTAAATGCTTTGCGTAAGGAAGCGATCTCTTCTTTTTGTTGTTTGAGTAATTTTTCTTTTTTTGGTTGTTCTGTATTATTAGACACCAGTTTGTTTTCGGCTTCTTTGGCACGTTGGTTTTCTTCCTTTAAGAGTTGATTGGCAATATCTAAATTGCTTTCTAGCTGGGCAATTTTAGTTTTATATTCTTGAACATTGGGTTTTTGTGATTTTAGGAGTTTATTTTCGTATTGGAAGGTGGCTTTTTGGTCTTCCAATTCTTCTTGGAGTTTTTCGTTTTCTCTGGTAAGTTTGGCTTGTTCTAATAGTAAATCTTCTTCTTTGAAGGTATTTTTTTTGTCAAAGATGAATTGGAAAAACCAACTGACTAACGCGCCTGTTAGTAGTCCGAATACAAAGAAGGTAAGTTCTGGTACGATGAATTCCATAGCTAGGCTTTGTTGTTATATTAGTGAAATTATTGGTTTTTTGGCAAATTTGGAAAAGAATTGTGTTAAAGTATTGTTTTGTTTTTTTACTTTTGAGATGAATATGAGGTTTAAATAATTGGTTGTCAGTTGTTTAACGATGTGTTGTGAAATAAATTATTTTTGATGTAAAAAGTATTTTTTGTATTAAATGGGTTATTTTTGTTGGCGATGTGGGTGTTTGGGGAAATTAGTAATGATAAAAAAACAACTTCCGCATTTTAACTGCGATACTTTCCGATGTATTTC
>JAHDBB010000568.1 GCA_020630635.1 Chitinophagales bacterium | reverse complement strand
TCTTCAATAGTGTAAATTATTCTATAAGAACCACTTCGGATTCTATATGTATTTTCAATATCTGTGAGTTTGACACATCCAACAGGGCGAGGATTATTTTTTAAGGATTGTATTTTGATTTTTATCTTATCTGCTTCCTTTGTTGGTAATTGGTTGATTTGTTTGATAGCTTTTTTGCTGATAAGTACTGTATAGTGTTTATTCATTATTCTCTTTTGTCGAATCAAAAGCTTGTTCAAATGGCACAAACTCCAAACCTTCTTCAACAGCTTCCTGATAGGCTCTAATATCCTCTAACATTTCCAGATCCTTTTGTATCTTTTCCCAATCTCTAATAGATATTTGTACGGCTGTACATTCTCCCTGTTCATTAGTTAAATATTGTATTGTCATATGTTTAATTTGAATAAGTACCTATGCGTAAATAATCGTCATTTTTGAGGCAGACTATTTTTTAGTCAGACAAGGCATTTTTTGAGGTGGGACAGACCTTCTGTAGCAGGGCTATCGTTGCAAAAAATAACGCAGTATGAATGAAAAAGAGACCCTCATAAAATGTATCGATTATTTGGGTTTAGTTACTTACTTACAATTTAGTATAAAAAATTAAATTATTCAACTCATACCTTCTGCTACCTCATACAACTCCACCGCCAGCACATCACCACATTCCTCAACCAATTCCTCAATCGTTCTTCGATAAATAGGATGCTGCCAATACGGAGAGATTTCAGCCATAGGGACCAATACAAAATTGCGTTGGTGTAGATAGGGGTGGGGAAGTGTCAAAAACTCCGTAGTGATAATCTCTTCATTGAAAAATAAAAGATCAATATCAATCAAACGACTGCCCCAGTGTTGCTGTCGGACTCGACCCATCTTTTGTTCGATAGCCAAGACCGCTTCCAACAACTCATTGGGAGTTAAATTTGTAGATAATTTTAAGACTTGATTCAAGAAAGCCTCTTGATTATCCAATCCCCAAGGAGCTGTTTCATAAATAGATGAGGCTGTAACAATATTGCCCAATTCTTGTTGTATAGAATGGAGGGCTACCTCCAAATTTTGTAATCTATCGCCCAAATTACTGCCTGTTAGCAAAAAAGCTATGTTTTCCTCCCGATTTATCATTAATTTCGTGTTAATATTGTGTTAGAAAGCTTTAAGATAGAACCATTAGGGGATATTTGAAGTTGTAAATTTAAGTAAGTTTTACAGAAATGCAAAGATTGAGACCGCAACGATCTAGCCCTGATAGAAGTGGTATCACCAAATAGCATTGGCAAAAGGGTTTGGGCGGCTTGGTGATAAGAACGGATAGCAGGACTTTCTGTTACGACGAAGCATAAAACCCTTCGCTCCTAAAACTTAAAAACCATGACTTGAATCCACACTATGGATGATCGACTATGATTTAAAAAGCTGAACCAAACTATAAGCTACTCAAAAAATATTCTAAATCCACAATTTAACGATAACCAATGAAAAGATTTTTAGTTTACGTCATTGCCACCATTACTGGCATCTTTCTATTTTTTGGACTCCTTTTTCTTATTGGATTAGGAAGCGTCCGTTCACTCGCCAAACAAGGAGAGGTTTCTGTCAAACCTAATTCGGTTATTCATACCAGCTTTTCGACACCCATTGGAGAACGAGGTTTAGACAATCCATTGGAAGACCTTGATCTGCCTGTTGGGGTTGGGGCAAGTACCAAAATGGGCTTGGATAACATCCTTACTGCTATCGAAAAAGCCAAAATCGATGACAATATCAAAGGAATTTACCTTGATATGCGAGGAATGGCAGGCGGTTGGGTACAGACCGAAGACATCCGAAATAAGCTACAAGAACTCAAAGAATCAGGTAAATTTGTCATTGCCTACTCTGATATGATGAGCCAAAAAGCCTACTATCTCGCCAGCGTTGCCAACGAATTGTACCTCAATCCAAGTGGAGGAGTCGAACTCAAAGGCTTTAGCAGCAAGTTGATGTTTGTCAAAAATATGTTGGATAAACTGGAGATAGAACCAGAAATCTTCTACGTCGGAAACTATAAAAGTGCAACAGAGCCGCTTCGTTACACCGAAATGAGCGATGCCAACCGAGAGCAAGTGAAAGCCTATCTCAACGATTTTTATGACACTTTCCTTGAAAATATCGCATCGGCTCGCAATATGCCCAAAGAGGAAATGCACAATATTATCAATGAACTCAAAGTGCAACAAGCTGATGATGCCAAACAATACAAAGTTGTGGATGATTTAAAGTACGAATCTGAAGTATTGGACATCATTCGCAACAAAATTGGCTTAGACCAAGACGAAAAAATCAACTTTATCACGCTTAAAAAGTATATGAAAACGGCCAAGGGCAGCAAGTTTAGCAAAAATAAAATCGCTGTCGTTTATGCAGAAGGGGGAATTGTCGATGGCAAAGGATCTGACGAGCAAATTGGTTCAGACCGTTATGCTAGTATTTTACGTAAAATTCGCCGAGATGATAAGGTCAAAGCCCTTGTTTTGCGTGTTAATTCTGGTGGAGGTAGTGCATTGGCTTCGGATGTGATCTGGGATGAAATCGAACAAATCAAGGCAAAAGGGGTTCCAGTAGTGGCTTCTATGGGCGATGTAGCTGCATCAGGAGGCTATTATATCGCTTCCAATGCAGATGAAATCTATGCAGAAAAAAATACTTTGACAGGTTCTATCGGAGTATTTGGAGTCTTAGCAGATTTCGACAACTTTTACAACAATAAGTTAGGGATTACCTTTGATACGGTTAAAACAACTAAACATTCAGGTTTCCCGACTTCACCTTTATTGACAGGGGATTTGACTTCTGAAGAAGAAAATATTATTCAAAATGGGGTCAATCACATCTATGACCAATTTAAAAGCCGAGTAGCAGCAGGTCGCAATATGACGATGGATGCGGTGGAGGCAGTAGCACAAGGAAGGGTTTGGACAGGCAAAAGAGCCTTAGAAAAAGGTTTGGTTGATAAAATTGGTAATACACAAGATGCAGTAGAGTCAGCAGCCGCTAAGGCAGAGTTGGAGGAATATCGCATCGTTGCTTATCCTCAATCCAAAGACCCTGTTCAAGAGTTTTTAGATAAGTTATCGGGCAAAGGAGAAGAAGATGCTGTCAATGCCATTTTACGTTCTCGCTTAGGCACTCATTTCCGCTATTTTGAAGAAATTGAGGCATTCTTGAATGGTAATCGTTATCAAATGCGTTTGCCGTTTCAGATGGAGATACAGTAAGAGATGTAAGACAGTTCTTTTTAGGAGCGAAAGGACTTTTTAATGATTAATTATAAATGGTGAATTATTAATGTGGTTCACTTTGTGATTTTTGTTTTTTGGAGCGAAAAGTTGGGTGCTTCGTCGTGTAGGAAAGTCCCGCTATCCGTTATTATAAATGTGCCAACGTTTTAGGGAGCCAACGCATCACATTTATACCACTCCTATCGGGGCTATTGGGTTGTAGACACAACTTCTTAAAAAAGTTTTAATAAAGAAATATACCGACGTTTTAAATATGTTTGGTAAGTTATATTGGTTTTAGTTTGTACATAATTTAATAACAAATTAATTTAGGTTAAAAAAACTTTGACAGATACCCTAAAAAGTTTTATTTTTTTCGGAAATTTGTATCAAACTACACATTATGAAAATGACAAGGAATTTTATCTATATTATCGCTATATTATTTTCTTTTACCGCATTTAGCCAAGACAATTCTACAGAAGAGGAAGGTCCTATAAGTATTGAGCAACAGTTTGATTATTTATTGGAAAAAGCCAACTCCTATAAAGAGTTTAAAGTGATCCCAAAAGTGAAATTGGCAAAGTTTAAGGGGGAGGTATTAGATTCTCTCAAAGATATTCGGTCAGAGCTTGAAAGAGCCGAGGGGAAGATCGGTACACTACAAGGTGAAATCACCTCGCTTCAATCCAACTTGGCTTCTACCAATGAAAAATTGGATTTGGTCAATCAAGAAAAGGATAGTATCAACTTTTTTGGTAGCCAAACCAGTAAGGCAAGTTACAAAAGTATTATGTGGGCAATTGTTGGCGGACTTTTAGCCCTATTAGCCTTCTTTATTTTTAGATTTTGGCGCAGTAATATGATCACCAATCAAACCAAACATTCTCTTGTAGAAACGCAAAATGAGTTTGAAGATCATCGTAAGAGAACACTTGAAAAAGAACAAAAGTTGATGAGACGATTACAGGATGAGTTGAATAAAAGGTCTTA
>JAHDBB010000567.1 GCA_020630635.1 Chitinophagales bacterium | reverse complement strand
CTGGTACTAAGAAGTTGAGACTGCAACGATCTAGCCCCGATAGTAGTGGTATCACCAATGTGTGTTGGCAAAAGGGTTCGGGGAGCTTGGTGATAAGAACGGATAGCGGGACTTGCTGTAACGACGAAGCAATACCTAGTCGCTCCAAAATAATCACAAATTGAACCGCATTCACCATTCATAATTTACCATTCATCATTAGAAAAAAAACATCATTCTTCTTCTGCTAAAGGGGTTTCTTCTGGTTTTTGAAAACGAGGATGATATTGCTCCAAAGTATTTTTAAGGTGTCGAGTATTGACATGCGAGTAGATTTCTGTCGTCAGGATAGAACGATGTCCCAACATGTCTTGAATGGCTCGAAGGTCTGCACCTGCTTCGTAAAGGTGGGTGGCAAAAGTATGTCTAAAAGTATGAGGACTGACATTTTTGGTGATGCCTGCCAAAGCAGTCAAATCCTTGATAATCATAAAAATCATCACCCTTGAAAGTGGATTACCTCGTCTATTGAGAAAGACAAAATCCTCATTGCCCTTATTGATCTTTTGATGCTTTCGGATCTCCTCCATGTACAACTTCAAGTGCTTGATGGCTGATTGATTGATGGGAACCAGTCGTTCTCTGTCGCCTTTACCAATGACCCGAATGATTTCGACATCCAAAAAGAGGTTGGAGATTTTGAGATTGATGAGTTCTGATACTCGAATGCCGCAAGCATAGAGCGTCTCAATGATGGCACGATTGCGTTGTCCTTGCGGATGACTCATATCAATTGCGCCCAAAATGGCATCTACTTCTTCGATGGTCAAATAAACGGGCAGTTTTTTGGGCAATTTGGGAGCTTCAACCAAGAGCGCAGGGTTTTCTTTCATGATGTCTTCCAACACCATATATTTATAAAATCCCTTGATGGCAGAAACCATTCGTGCTTGGGAGCGTTCCATAATTGCTAAATCCGCTAGTGATTTTAATAAGCCTTCTAGATCATCTTGGGTAATTTCAGTAGGCGATTTAGTTGGTTCCAAAGTCGAAGCATATTGTTCTAGTTTGGCAAGGTCTCGTTTATAAGCATCTACCGAGTTGGAGGATAAAGATTTTTCCAATTGTAGATAGCTCATAAAGCCTTTGATGGTTGAAGTCCAGTCCATTTTGTTTTTTTGCTTGATTAGGTTTGCGCCATTTTTCTTTTTAGCGTTTCAGCCAATTCATACTTTAATTCGTCTGAAAATCCAGATAAGCCAGGAATGTCATTGTATTCGACTATATGCCATTTTTCGTTGTGATCTTCCAATATATCTATCGCCAAAATATCAGCTTTAAGTTCCGCCTGTAATTTTTGACAATGGTTTACCCAATCTTTTCTAGTGGTTATTTGCTGATAATCTATGGTTCCAACATTTGCTTTCCAGTACTTTCCTTTTCTGGACATAGCCCAAACCTTATCATGAATGATGATGTATCGAATATCCCTTTTATAGTCAATATAGGGTTCAACAGTGATATAATGTTCTGTTATGAACAACAAATCTTTCACATCTTGCCATTGTTTTTCATTTTCGACTAGTATTTTGCCATATCCTCCATGATAATTTCCAACTTTAACCACAAAGGGAAAATCAATTTTGATGTTTTTTAAATGGGTAGAGTGGGTAACTACTTGAAAGTTGATAAGAGGCAAGCCTTGTTTTTGTAGGACAGCAAGCATAGAGAGTCTGTCAAAACCTCTTTTTAAGGTAGTGGGCGAATTAACACAAGGAATATTGGCTAAATCAATCAAATTTAAGGCAGTGGTTTGAATGGCGGATGGCTTGATGGCTCCAACTCTCCAAAGGATTCCGTCAGGAGCAATGATACCATTGGTATCTACCACATACAAGCTGCCTTTCTTTAGTATCCAAGAAGTCTGTTGAATGGATTTTTGGCTTACTTCAAAATCAGGTAGTATATCTTTCCAATATTTTTCGCCATTAACCACCAATATTTTTTTCATGATCTTAAAATCCCACTTTTGATTTTTCCTTTTCCTTTTTAGCTCGTCCTTCCAATAAGTTTTCTAAATGGTCCAAAGTCGCATCAAATTTATTTTGCCATTTTTTGGTCAATAAGCCGCTTTTTTCCAACAAACGGAACCAGAAATGTACCGCTTTTACCTCATTGATGGCTTTCGTAGCGTAATTAAACAGCACTTTACTAGAACTACTTTCGTCAACACTATTGGCTAATAAGCCCAGTTGAGTCACACTTTTGAGCATTCCGTCAGCCAATACGGTATGTCCTTTTTTGGTGAGGCTTTTGTGTAATTCTATCGCATCTAAGGTAAATTCAAATGCCATTTCTTGTATTTGGGCAAGTGTTATTTTAGGTTGAGACATATTGATTTATTTTAATTGTTTTTATTTTATATTTCTTTTTGGAGCGAACGGATATTGCTTCGTCGTGATGGGAAGTCCCGCTATTCGTTCCTATTCGTGTCACCAACGTTTTTCTAAGCCAACGCTTCAGACACGAATACCACTACTATCGGGGCTAGTTGGAATGGATAGAACTTCTTAGAGTCAGAAGATGGGGCGAAAGTGACGCAAAAGTGACGTAAGGTGACGAGATTTAGTGATTATTCGACTAATTTTTTAAACGTCCCATCGTCCCCAAACCACGAAATGAACTGTAATTCGTCCCGATCGTCCCAAATCTTTCAAAAATGCACAATTTCCAATTGATTTAAGTCTAATTTAGCTTGTAACCAATCCTTTAATTGTGTTTCCTTTTCCGTTTGCACTTCTTCTGTTAAGTCTTCTTTATCCCAATCCAACATCAACACATTGATAGAATCAACACTTTGATCAAAGTCAGCTTGTGGGATGTGGGCGATGCTAAAACGTTCCAATTCTGGAAATAAGATTTTTAATTCTCTTTGCAAAGATAAGAAGGGAATACTATCCTTGCGAATATTTATGATTTGTTGTTGTAAAATAGCAATTTCTTCGTCTTTTTTGGTTTGAGTCTGCTTACTGGTTTCGATATAATCTAATAAGACCGCTTTGATTTCAGCCGTTTTTTTATCAAAATCAGGTGGAGGCTCCTCTAACTGCACGATTTCCAACTGACAATTTTGAACTTCATAGTCTTCTAACGCTTTTTTATATTGAGGCAAAGAATCGGGCGGAATATAATCCCCAACCAATACGATTTTTAAGGTATTAGTCGAGTCTGTTTTATTCAAATCCCATCGGAGAGCTTGATGTTTATCATTATTGAAAGTATTTTCGATAAACTGGGTAAGCTGCTGTTTTTCTCTCAACTCGCTTAAAATCTGGGTCAATTTCACAAAACTTGGGATAATTAATAAAAAGGCAAAAGCGGCTACAAATAGGGAGTTTCTGCGTCTTTCTTTGGCATTCATATACTTTTTCATAGGATACCCTAAGAAGCGTACAACGACAAAAGTAGCCAAACTCACAAAGGTAGAGTTCAAAAAGAACAAGTAAAATGATCCAAAGGTTATTTCCAAGTTCCAGTTGGCGATACCAAAGCCTGTGACACAAAGCGGCGGCAATAAAGCTGTCGCAATGGCAACTCCTGGAATAGCGTTGATGAGTTCTTTTCTCGATAAAGCCACAATACCAGCCGTTCCCCCTGCAATTGCCACCAATACATCTAAAATAGTGGGATTGATTCGTCCAGCCATTTCAGAAGTGAGCGTTCCTAATGGCGTGATTAGAAAGTACAGCGAGCTTGTCACTAAACTTACCAAAATAGCGATGGCAAAGTGTTTGAGCGAAGCGACTAGAGTTGTTTGGTCGTTGATGCCAATAGATAGTCCAATGCCTAAGATGGGGGACATCAAAGGCGATATTAACATCGCTCCGATGATAACCGCAGGAGAGTTGACATCTAGACCAATAGAAGCAATGAGAATGGCGCAGATTAACAACCATACATTGGCTCCTTTGGTTTCGATATTTTTTTTGATTTTATCAACGGTTCCTTTTCGGTCTAATCCTTCTCGTAGGTCTAGGATGTGTGACCAAAAATGGGTGGTGTCTTTCCACCATTGTGACCAGGTACGGGGAGGTGGTGGAGTGGTGGCTTTTGTTTGATTGTTTTCTTTAGGGTTGTTGGATGGTGTTGGGTTCACAGAGTAAGTTTTGTGATGTTTGTGGTGATATTATAGTGACTGGTGACAAGTTGTGTCTTATTTTCCATTTTTTAACCTAACATAAATTTGGGATTAAAATGGCGTTTTTGAGAGGTGTTTTGTAAACC
>JAHDBB010000566.1 GCA_020630635.1 Chitinophagales bacterium | reverse complement strand
GTGTAAACGCAACAGGTATGGGCAACTATGTTTGGGTGATGGAGTACTCGGTCTTAGAGGAAGGTGAGATGGTGCAGAAAATGGAACATGGGACGGTGTTTTTGTTGAGGTAGTTTTTTGGTGACTGGTGACTTTTATAGATTCTGTTATAGTCATAGGTTAACGTGAATTTGGGATTAGAATGGTATTTTTTGTGAGGTGTTTTGTAAACCATTCTCTGTGTGTTTTGACTGTTCGTTTCCTTGTCTTCGCCAGACGGGCTTTCATTTTTCAGTCGATAAAAATGAAACAAAAATCTTGCTCAATCATACGTTCCTTTCACAAAGCCATCGCCCCGCTACCAGTAATTGAGCATTGCCAACGCTTCTTTTTCGGTTCTGATTTGATTTATATATGCCTTTTTTATATGCAACGCTTTGGGATGCACCCGATTGATTTATATTAACAGACTCCTTTCTCTTTATCAATCGGATTGCCTCTTCTTTTCTAGGTTAGCAATCCGATTGAAACGACCTAACTTTTTATTAAAGTGATGGTTTGATGATAACTGACACTAAGAAGTCCTGTCCTCAACAACCTAGCCCTGATAGTAGTGGTATTCCCCTTGTAGAGTAAATTCATGAATTTACTCTACAAGGGGAATAGGAACGGATAGCAGGACTTGCCATCACGACGAAGCATCTAACCTTTCGCTCCTAAAAAATAAACTCCTTTTAAAAATATCAATCGGATCGCTGATTCAATACGGAAAGTCCCATCCGATTGAGATTATATTTTCTCTCCTAATTATTATTGGTGATACCTACTGGTAAACACGAAGGTACGCAACTATTGGGATCACAATTTAAGGTGTAAGGGCTGCATGCGCTGATATGAAAACAACCGCCTCCTGTCGCTAAATCGGATAAACTGGTACTGGTCGCATCATAAGGATCATTGGGGTCAAAAGATAAGGCTCTGACACAAACCATATCTCCTTCATTTAGACTGCTCACGTCTAAAAGACTGTCCATATCAATACTTAAAATATTGGTTCCGCCTGCATCGAAAATGACATAATGCATATCGTAGGTTATGGGAGCAGCATTGGTGGACATCTCTACTTCAAGCGTTGAGTTGGTACAATCAGGGATCAAATTGGTAACATTCCCTGCATCTGCTCCACAAGTAGGATCGGTATTACCATCACCCGAAAAACAACAGTCTCCTCCTGCTCCTGGTTGAATGACAGGACAAAAATGAGATACACTTGTATTGACTGTGTAAAATTGTCCGCAAGTATCGGCAGGGGTCGTACTGGTGAAAGTAAATTGATAATCTCCACTTGGCAAAGTCAACGTAATCATATTATTGGTAACTGTCACGGTATCATTGTAAGTCGCTGGTGGGGCATTCAAAAGATTGGTTCCTTGAATAACCAAATCATAGGTAACAGGTCCACTTGGGGCAGGATTTAAAGCAACAGCCTCTAATGAAATCTCAAAGTCTGTGCTGTGATCTGCGTCTAATACAAAGGCAGAACCTATACAGTTAGGCTCTGATTGAGAAGTCACCACAAAAGGTTCAGGGCATTGGGCTTGAAGTAGATGGCATCCGAACAATATTGTCATCAGAGAACTAAATCGTAATAAGTTGAACATATACAAGTATTTGTTTAAGATTAATACTCCTTATTACGCATATACATTATTTAATGTTTCTTTGAAAAAGAGCCAAAAAGATGACCGTACACAAAAACATAATTAAAAATACAAATAACATATTTCAATCAAAACCAAAGCATTCACTTACATCAAATTAAAACTTCAATATAAAAAGAATACATAATTGAGCAGATTGATATTGACCCATAAAATAGTATGTTAAAAAATGATCGGTGGGAAAAATAAAGCAGTAAGTCTCAAATTTTTCAAGTTGGATAAGGTTATTGCAGGGGCTTGAATAAGCTATCCCCAATTTGGGACTTGACTGCTTTTTGACCATATTTAAGATAACAACAAACTATGTAAAACAAATTTCAAAAAGTTGTTGTATTTCATTGCAATTCAAATATAATCTATTCTTTTCAGTTTTTTTTTGTAAAAAAAGCCCCTTCTTGACAGATTCAAAACCGTTTTTATCATAATTTATCACTAAAATTATAATACTTCTAAAAAAACACATAAAATTAAAAAATATTATATACAAAACTAAAAGACAAAATTATATTGATCCTATACTTTTTATTTTCCTGCTCAAATTATGTTTTCTAAACACTCTATATTGTTCAGATAAAATTTGTATTTTAAATACAGAAATCGAGTCTAAACGAACTTTATTTTCAGACCGCCTTCTATTTTTTCATTTACCTTTACATTTGCATCATTACATATTTTTTTTTGTCAAATAAGTTATGTTTGTATTTCATTTTATCATTTTCTTTTCTTATTTTTCGGAAATATAATCGTTTACCACATTCATTATATTTTTTAGGAGCAAAAGGTTCTTCTTTCATCGTAATGGAAAGACCTGCTATCCGTTCTCATTCGTGTGGCTAGGTTTTGCGAAATCCAACGCTTCCCACGAATACCACTACTATCAGGGCTAGATGGTCAAGAACACAACTTCTTAGTACCAGCTATCTCTATCATAGCCAAGCACTCTATAACAACAAGATTTATACATTTCCCCGAAGAAAGACAGAAGCTTTTTCTAACTATTTATCTCGTACATTTATGCCTATATCCAAACAGCTACACCAACTTGTTCATTCTCTAACTAAGTCCGAAAAAAGAAATCTCAAACTATTTTATAGCCGTTATAAAAATCAAAGTAACTCTCTCCAACTTTTTGATGCCCTTAATAATCAAGTAGAATATGATGAAGAAAAGTTAAAGAAACTTCTCAAAAATCCTAAATTAGTTGGTAATCTCAACTATGAAAAATCTCGTTTATTGCAGATGGTTTTGGACTTTTTGGCTCATCAAGCCTCTTCCAAAGAACCTGCCTACTTGCTCAATAATATGCACAATCAAGTTTTGGCTTTGGTCAATAAACAGCTTTGGGATTTGGCGATCAAAATAACGGAAAAAGGGATCAAATTAGCAGAAAAGCATGAACGTACTTTTGACTCTTACCGTTTTCACAAGCTCCGTCTTAACTTGACTACTTGGGAAGAAAACTGTCCCGCTTCTTTTAAGCAAAAACTAGAAGATAAACTCAATCGACTAGCTGAAGTTTTTTACAGCAACAATCAATATGAAATCATGTATGTGAAAATGACAGAGATGATACATTTTGAAAAAGAAACCAAAAACTTTACACCTGCCGATTTTGAATGGTTAATTCATTCTCCTTATTTCCAAGATGAAAACAAAGCCATTACCTTTAATTCCAAAGTTTGTTTGTTTGATACAAAGGCTTCTTACTTTGAGATTATTAAAGATTGGGAGCAAAGTATTGTATATCAAAAGAAAATTATAGACTTGTATGAATCATCAAAAACCTTGATTAATAACTTGCATGATTTTTTTGTTTATCAATTCAACTATGTTCGCATTTTATTATTTACTCGTAAGTTCAAAGAAGCAGAAAGTCAACTTCATGTGATTGAACATGAGTTGCATCCCCAATACGAAAGTTTTTTTCAAGAGGATATTGCCAATATATTCGATAGTTATCTATTGACTATGAAATTGGAGTTACTCAAGCTTCAACATAATTATGCGGCTATCTATGAATATACCCATGCAGATATTCATGACAAAACATTAAATTATAGTGAAATGAGAAAAGTGGAAGCATTGGCATTCTCTGTGATGAGTTGTTTTGCTCTCGAAAAATATGATGAAGGAATTACACATCTCAATCTTTTTGAAAAAGAAATCAATATAGATCTTTATCAAAAAGAATACTTTGTTGCAAAAATGTTTTCTTTTCTTTGTTATTATGAAAATGGTCAATCCTCCTTTTTAACCTCTATCAAAAATGCGTTCTATTATTACTGTCGCAAACATGAGCTTCAATTGCCTTATATGCAAGTTATACAGAAAATTCTAAGAAAATTATCCCTTGTCAAGGATGAAAAAATGCTGATAGATTTTTTTGTAAAAGTCAAACCTGAATTTTTAAAAACAACTTATAAAAATCACTGGGGAGGTGAGCTTTTTTTACTTTGGATGGAAAGTAAAATAGAACAACAAGAATTGGCTACTATTATAGAAAAGCATAGAATGATAGTCGATAGTCGATAGTCGATAGTCGATAGTCGATAGTCGATAGTCGATAG
>JAHDBB010000565.1 GCA_020630635.1 Chitinophagales bacterium | reverse complement strand
GATTATCAAATCATTAAGAAGACAAAAACAAATATTTTGCTTTATTTAAATATGATTTTATGTCTATCAAAATGTACCATTCTAATATTTACAAATTATTTGACACAATTTTACTATGAAGAAACATAGTCTTCCAACCAAATTTATATTGAAAAGGATTTTTTATGATGACCCAAAAAACACAAACAACTAATAACCAGCTATTTATAATTGAAAAATATAGACTTTTAAAAGAGCAAAAATAATTAATCGGCTGTTTTCAAAGCCAATTCACTTTGCCTAGCAGCTTTTTGGGCAGGAAAATAGGACGCAGCCAAAGCGATAATAATGATGGTCAATAAGGTGAGTAAAAAGTCTCCTACACGCATTTCGACAGGATAGGCATCTATTAATAAAGAGTCGCCATGCAAAGGAATAATTTTGAATTTTTGTTGGATAAAACAGATGACAAAAGCGATAATCATGCCGATCAATCCGCCTAAAAAAGAAAGCATAAAACCTTCTGATAAAAAGATGCGTCGGATCAAACTACTATCGGCTCCCATCGCTTTTAAGATTGAAATATCCTTCGTTTTTTCGATGACCAACATGGATAGAGAACCAATAATATTGAAGGAGGCAACCACTAAGATCAAGGCTAAAATACAAAAGACCGCTAGTTTTTCGGTCTTCATAATCTTATACAAAAACTCATCTTGTTCATAGCGATTTTTGACCATAAACGTACCTCCTAAAATTTCTTTTACTTTCGCTTGTAATTTTTCAGCATCTGCATTTTTTTCAAAAGCGATTTCCAATTGGCTCACTTCCCCATTTTGATAATTCAACAATTGTTGGCTCACTGCAATAGGAACAAAAATATAGTCTTTGTCAAATTCTTCTTGAATACTAAAAGTACCTATTGGTGAAACGGTTTTTCGATTAAAGGCTTCCTCTGGATTATTGCTTATTTTTCCAGTGCGTTTAGGCATAAAAATATCCAATAACTCAAAGTCATTAAAGACATCAATCCGCAAGGCTCGTTCAATTCCCAAACCAACAATAGCATAATTTCTTCCTCCTTTATCTAAGATAAATTTGCCTCGAATCATGGCAGTATCTGCTACTCCAGACCCTTTTTGAAAAGCTGCATTTACGCCTTTCAAACGACAAGGCGTTGTTTTATCATTATACCTCAACAGTGCAATTTCTTCCAAGACACTCGCCACACTTTTTACTCCTTCTAATTCTTCAATTTGTTGGATTTTAGCTTCTTCTGGCACAAAAACTTTTCCTTCATTAATGGTCACTTTTAGGTCTGGATTAAAGGTGTCATACAAAGAAGTCACCAAGCCTTCAAAGCCATTGAAGACGGACAAAACAAGGATCAATGCCAATGTTCCAAAGCACATTCCCAATGCAGAAATGGCTGAAATAATGTTGATGGCATTGGTTGATTTTTTGGCAAATAAATACCGTCTGGCTATTTGAAAGGCTAATTTCATACTGCAAAAATAGAAAATGAATTGACTCTTTTATAAACGAAATCTGAACTTTTCAATTGTCCAGTTTTTTTAGGAGCGAAAGTTTTGGAGCTTTGTTGCTACGGAAAGTCCTGCTATCCGTTCTTATTCGTGTAGCCAAGTTTTACGAAGCCAACGCTTCAGACACGAATACCACTTCTATCAGGGCTAGATTGTTGAGGTCAGGACTTCTTAGTGACAGTTTGATAGTCCGTAGTCGATGGTCAATAGTCCATAACACTATTTCTTCATTGATTTATGATATAAATAAAACCACAACTATGGACGTTGAAAAACATCCCCTCAAAAAAAAAGAAGCCAAGCATCTTACGACACTTGACTCCTTAAAGCTTACACCCGTTTTATATCTTAAAACTTGTTTATGAACAAATTTTTGTATTTCTGTTTTAGTAACGATTAAAAAATAAGTCCAGCATTTTGAGAAAAGAGATTTTGATTCAAGATGAGGCAAAAAACGCAATCATAGCAGGGCTAAGATGAGGCTTTTTAACGAAATATTGGAGCAAAAGATCATTATCAAATGCGGAAATTATTTTTTTCTTGTTACTTATGCAAAACAATTGCCATTGGCTTCAATCAAAGCATCTGCAATACGTTGACGTGCTGCGATGACATTGAAAGGCTCATATTTGGTGAATCGTTTTAAGCCCATCAACATCATTCTTTGGCTATCACCTTTCGCAAATCCACAGATAGCGTGCTTACCATGCAAGTTGATTTGCTCTAAGGCGTTTGTTAAATATACCTTTGTGATGTCTGTGTGTAGGCTACAAGCCTCTTCACCTTTGACACTGATCATTTTTTCAGTTCTCAATAAAGTTGATTCAGCAGCAAAAGTGTAGATCGCCATATCTGCCAAGTTCATCAAGATTTCTTGTTGTTGTTCCAACTTAGCTTGGAATTTTTGGACAGCCGAACCTGCTACCATCAAGATGCATTTTTTAGCATTGGCGATGGCTTTTTTCTCTGCTGCAAACAACTCCCCATTAGAACTACTACCAAATGTAGGAATTGAAGTCAATTCTTTTTGGATAGCCATCATAGGACTCATCAAATCCAACTGACCTTTCAAAGCTCTTTTCAAAATCATTCCTACTGCCAAAAGACGGTTGATTTCATTGGTTCCTTCAAAGATACGATTGATACGAGCATCCCGATAAGCACGAGCTACTGGATATTCTTCAGAAAAACCCGTTCCTCCATAAACTTGTACTGCTTCGTCCACCACATAGTCTAATACTTCAGATCCCAAGACTTTCAAAATAGCACATTCTACTGCATACTCTTCTGCAACACTTAACTTAGCCTCTGCACGATTCTTGCTTTCACCTGTATCTACCATATTTTGAACGGTATCTGTAATCAAACCTGATACACGATAAGTTGCTGATTCACATGCATACGTTCTAATCGTCATTTCTGCCAACTTGTGCTTGATCGCTCCGAAAGAAGAAATAGGCACTCCAAACTGATGACGTTCATTGGCATACTTAGTCGCATGCTCAATACCTGCTTTACAACCACCCATCACCATCGCACACAACTTGTAACGTCCAATGTTCAATACATTAAATGCGATTCTATGACCTTTACCAATTTGCCCTAAAACATTTTCTGCTGGTATCTTCACACCTTCAAAGAAAACTTGACGAGTCGAAGAACCTTTGATACCCATTTTATCTTCTTCTGCTCCCAAGTTGATGTTTTTAGCTTTGGCATCAATGATAAAGCCTGTGAATTTATCTCCATCTACTTGAGCAAAAACGATAAATAAGTCTGCAAAACCACTGTTAGTGATCCACATTTTTTGACCTTCGATGATATAGTGTTTACCATCTTTGGTTAAAGTTGCTTTGGTTTTAGCAGCCAATGCATCAGATCCAGAACCTGGCTCCGTCAAACAATAAGCCGCTTTTAGTTTACCAGTTGCTAAACCTGGCAAGTATTTTTTCTTTTGTTCTTCTGTACCAAAATAAAGGATCGGTAAAGTACCAATACCTGTATGTGCTGCTACGGCAACTCCGAAAGAATGACTGGTTCCCAATGTCTCAGAAAGGAGGGTTTCTGTATTAAGGCTTACACCCATTCCATCATATTCTTCAGGTAAAGTCGCTCCTAAAAGTCCCAACTCTGCTGATTCATTCAACAAAGTTTCCATTAGACCTTCCTCCTGCTTATCAATTTTTTCAACATTAGGATGAATGCGATTTTTGATAAATTCTCGAAGCATGTCGCCAAACATGCGTTGTTCATCATTCAAATCTTCAGGAGTAAAAATATCTTGTGCTACCGATTCTTTAATTAAGAACTCTCCTCCTTTGAGCATTTGCTTTTTTTCTTCTGTGACCGTTGCCATGTGATTTTTTTGTTTAAAAAATAAGGTTAATGTTTAGATATAAAACACAGAACATTAACAATAGTTCAAAGATAAGCGATTTTTGGCTAATTTCAAAATATCGCCCATTGCGAATATTCGCTATTAAAAGATATTTGCTTTGATTTGTATGATAGATGACGATTTTGAGTGATAAGTGGTGGGGCTGGTGACTTTTTGGGTGACAAGTGGGGAGTGACTGGTGACAAATAAGGAATAACGGGTAGATTTTCGGTATTTTTTGTGATTTTTATTTTTTGGAGCGAATGGTGGAGTGCTTCGTCGTAATGGCAAGTCCCGCTATCCGTTCTTATTCGTGTGGCTATGTTTTTCTAAGCCAACGCTTCACACGAATACCACTTCTATCGGGGCTA
>JAHDBB010000564.1 GCA_020630635.1 Chitinophagales bacterium | reverse complement strand
ATGGTTTACAAAACACCTCAAAAAAAACCTGCAAAAATTTATTTGACAGTGTACTTAGTAGGTTTAGTGTATAAAATATTCTTTTTTAGGAGAGAACAGTTCTTCTTTCATCGTAATAGGTCTCCCCGCTATCCGTTCTTATTCGTGTGGCTACGTTTTTCTAAGCCAACGCTTCACACACGAATACCACTGCTATCGGGTCTAATTGGTTGAGGATACAACCCATAGTACCATTAAAAATCAATAAATAATATACTAAAATAGTTCAGTTTGTAAAGCGTTCTGTCCTAAACGATCTAGCCCCGATAGTAGTGGTATAAATGCAATGGATTTGCACCACAAGTCGAAAAGACTTGCGGTAGAAGCTTGGCTGCATTTGTAAGAACGGATAGCGGGACTTTCTATTACGACGAAGCATCAAACCCTTCGCTTCTCTATTAACATTCTTTGAGCAAATAGATGATTAGAGAAAAGGAAACATTTTTCAAAAGTTCAATCGTTACCACTCAATCATTTTGAATAAGTTTCATTTTCCATCTATTGGTCAAAGATCAATGCCTAAAAGATGAATAGAATTATCAGGATGAATTCGAGATTTATAGAATTACAGACCTATCAAAATGCACAAATTGAACTATTGACTATCGACTGCGGATATGAACCACACCTAATCCTTCTTCAATACCTCCTGACTTTCAGTAGGCTTAAAAATAGGAATTGTAAAACAAGGCTGAATATCGGCTGTAAATTGAGTATTGATTGGAACATCAAAATTGCCATTGAGCTCGATATAATTGTCAGCGTGAAAAGTCACCGTATCCATTGCATTTACTTGACCATTAGACGTTACATCATTCATTGCCTCATACAATCCTGAAGCAATACTACCCGTTACATTCAAGGAATTGGGACAAGCACAAGAAACGTACTCACAACTCATATCATCAATCGTTGCATTTGTATCATAATTGCAAGCATTCGGATCAGTACAGCCCAAACAAGTAATGTCATCATTAGCCGCATTTGCATCACATACGCCACAATTGTCTAAAGTGTTTGTACCATTGGGAACACCAGCACAATCAGCACAAGAAGTATATTCACACCCACTATTGATGGTTGCATTGGGATTGTAGTTACAAGCACCATTATCGGTACATCCTACAACACCGCTTCCCATAATTGTTAACATAATGCTATTGTTACTGATATTGGCACAAAGGGTAGCACTTAAAATAGCTGTCTGTAAAGAACTAAAACTACCATTGAGGTAAGTGTTTAAAGTGGCAAGGCTTGCATTTTCAACCGAAACCCCATAGACGGTATAAGTGCCTCCATTTAGATCGGTAAAATCAGCATTGGCATCTATATCTACAATATTGCCCGTCGCATTATCAACAGCGATATAAGTATAACTAAAACTAGCCGAAGAAGGAGCCGGTAAACCATCATACAAGTTTCCAGGTCCAGTAATACTTGAAAAATTAAGGGTTCCTGTGGTAGAGAGGTCAAAGCCTGATAAAGCGATGGTGTATAATTGTCCTGCGGATAGAGAAAGAGAGATACTTCCAAGTGAAGAACCTTGCCAAGTAGAACCCAACCAATTGGTACATTGAAATCCCGTAAATGCGCCTTCAAAGATATTGATAATCGAAGGAAAAGGTCCAGAGAAAGTATAAGTTCCGGATGTTGCTACATAAAATTCTTGGGTGATATAATTTACTTGATTACCAATAGCTTGACAACCTCCATTGTCTCTTGTGACTCCATTACTAAAAATACCACCAGCCGAAGAAATACTGCCTGTCAATACATTGCCATAGTCAGGAGATAGCGTCAAATTTAAAGCCGCATCTCCCACATTGGCACTCACATCATTGGTTGGTGAAAAAGAAGCTCCATCAGCACTACAATTAGATTGAATCGTAATGTCGGTATTGTTGATGTCAAAGAAAATGTTGTCGGAACAAACGATCTTGATGCGTCCAAAAGTAGTGGCTAAATTGGGAACGAGTAAAGTTTCATTTCCATCATTGGGAACGCCACTTGCCAACACATTGGGAAAAGTCTGTCCGCCATCTGTCGAAAATAAAATATCCACATTGGCACAATTAACTCCATTGCCTGTGGTTCCTGCAACATCCCAATTGACTGTAAAATTATTAGAACCATTGGAGGTCAAAGTCGTTGCGGAATTTTGAGAAGTAACTAAAAAAGGACCTGCATTGGCGTTGACCGTTAGATTAACTTCTTCACAACTGACTCCACCGCCTGTTACCCCCATTCCACTACCATCTGCATGATTGTCTCGCACCGTTAAACGCATCGTAATATTTCTAGAAACTTGTGGGAGAATCTCGCCCAATGTTTGGGTATTGTCTAAGATGTCCGAAATTTGTGGAAAGGTGCGTTTATACCCATCGACTGACGGGTCAAAACTTCTAAATAGGGGAGCGATTGTACTAGTGGCAGCATCATTCGGATTGCCTTGTGGAACACTCAATACCAGATTATCTGTATCATACTCTTCCCAATTATAAGTCAAGGCAGTATCTTCTGCATCGGTTGCGGAACCTTCCAAACAAAAAGGCGTTCCTTTAGGAATGGTATAATTCGTGGTTGGAACTGTCACAGTAGGTGGCGTATTGCCTGTTGAACTGGTCGCTTGACAACTTTGGGAGTTGATATAATTGTCAATTTGGATGAGGCTGTGTATATGGAAATATAAGGTGCTGGTTGAAGGAGTAATATTGTGATTATAATTATTATCAATACAAGTGCCTTGATAACTCATCAATGAATTACCTGAACCTGGTTCATAACCATTGCCTGCGGCTCTTTGACCTGTTCCACCGCAATTACCTGCTGTTCCATAAAAGGTATGATCTGCATCAAATTGATGTCCTACTTCGTGTGCAAATACATCCATAAATCCAAATAAAGGGGTATCTGGTTCTGCTCCAGTCCATCCTCTGCCTTTCAATGAGTTGTTACAAACCACCCCTAATCCTGCAAGACCTCCTGCACTCCACCCAGTCGTATCAGCTAATTCATAAAACGCATGTCCAATATCATAATTAGCAGCTCCAATCGTAGAAGTGATAACCGTATGTGCGCTAGATACTTGAGTCGATCCATTACTGGGATTGAGACCATCCGCATTGGCATCAAAAAAGATGATATTATCATTGTTGGCTACAAGGTCAAAATGCACCGATAGCTCATTTTCATAAATGACATTTAAAGCTGTCAAGCGTTCATTGATAATCATATTGGTCGTTGCCAATGAGCCATTTCCAATACCATTGGTAAATTCACCTGTGGTCGCAATAGCGATTCTAAAAGTTCGCAAAGTCGTTCCAAAGTTGAGGCAATTAACGGCTGCTTTTTCGATTGATAAATCTTCGGTAGTTGGGGGAGTTGTTTCTATCTCACCACAGCTTGTCACGCCTTCATTGGCATCCAAGTCTTTTCCATAATAGACCAAATAAGGAGCTTCTGTATTATAACGATTGGTGGGTTCGATAAAAAGATAACCATCTGGAGTATTGAGAATGGCGACAATATTGGTCGGTGAGAGGGCTAAACGGCCTTTAATACTTTCATCATGAATGGCTTGTATCAAATAGCTTTTGAGTTCAGGATATTGACTTTGCATGTCTGTTTCCATCACCGAAGATTCTTGAAAATAGAAATGGATGAGTTCACCATTCGGCATTGGAAGTCGCAAGCTTGATTTGGATACATCAGAAGGAGTCACAGAAAGGCTATTCTGGATTTCTGTCAAGTCAATAGAAATTTGATTTTGTCCGCATAGGTAAGGGGGAATTACCCAACTGATTAGCATCAGAAGGACAAAAGAAATGATATTTTTTTGCATGATGTTAGGTTGTAAAATGAGTGTTATCATGCAAAAATATCTTTTGATATGTTATATACAAATTTTTTGAATAAAATATTGATTTATTTTAGTTTAAAAACTACTAATATGATTTGTTTTGTCAAGTTTGTGCTATTTTTATTTTTAGGAGCGAAGGGTTGGGCTTTCATCGTTACGGCTGGTCCTGCTATCCGTTCTTATTCGTGTCGCCAACGTTTTTCTAAGCCAACGCTTCTCACGAATACCACTGCTATCAGGGCTAGATGGTTGAGGATACAACGTTTTTTTATGAGGGGACGTTTCGGTTCTTTTCGTGCTTTTGGGACGACGGGACGTTTTTTATGGGACGAAAGGGACGTTTCGGTTCTTTTCGTGCTTTTGGGACGACGGGACGTTTTTTATGGGACGA
>JAHDBB010000563.1 GCA_020630635.1 Chitinophagales bacterium | reverse complement strand
AATACATAATTTCCTGTCACACTATTGTTAAAACCGTCCAATGCAACCACTGCATCGCCATCGTTATAATTTTGTAAAATCTCTACTTCATACTCAATACTTCCTGTTGCTCCCGCAAGATTAGTTCCACCAAAAGTATTAACTAAATCCCACTTTACCGTTGTTGAACCGTCTGGATTTTGGGTAATATTGGGTGTGGCACTTCCACCTGTTGTGGAAATACTAAAACTGGTCATCCCAACAAAACTCAAACCGTCAGGTAAAACGTCTGTAATACACAATTCAGAGACATCATCCGCATAGTCAGACACCTGAAAATCAACGGTATAACTCACAATATCACCGGGCGTTTGTCCATTATCTGTATTCACACTTTTTTGAACCGTCAAACGCTTTACTTGTACAAAGGAACTAGCATTCAAGCTATAAGAACCATTGGCATTATCGCCCGTTACATTCGCCATATTGCTTACAAATTGACTCAAACCTTGTCCATCACTTCCGATATCCACGACTTCCGCCTGATAAGTAATGGTAACAGGTCCATCAACGGTTGTTCCTGCTGGACAAGAGATCACAATACTACCTCCTGTCCCCGAAGGTGTACTTACATTACAGGCACTCGCACCTGTTACATTAATCGTTCCATTAATATATTGCAAGTCATTAGCCAGATTATCCGTAATCACCAGATTATCCAGCATATTGGCTGTAAAAGAAATAGTGTAAGTAATGGGTTGTCCTGGAGTGATCTCTCCAAAAGAACCATCTACTGGAGCATCATTAATTTTGACAAGCCCTTGTATTTGACCAGTCAAGTTAGCTGTGATAAGGAGTAAAAAACAGCTTAATAAAAAAGGAATTGATTGTTTCCAAGAAAAGGAAATTGCCTTTGTGAACGGGTAGTTTTGACGATTCATACAGTATCGGTTTCGTTTTTCTAATGGGATTGTGTGTTTATTGAGTAACACATTGATAGCGTAAAGTGAATTTCTTAGTAACGATTAAAAAATAAGTCCAGCATTTTGGGAAAAGAGATTTTGAGTCAAGACAAGGCAAAAAACACAGTCATAGCAGGGCTACGACGAGTATTTTTAACGCTGTATTGGGTCAAAAGATCATTACCAAATGTGGAAATTATTTTTTTCTCGTTACTCAGTTTTAGTGGTTTTTTTCTGTTTTTCTTTTTAGAGCAGAGAACGGTTATTACTCTTTCATCGCAACGGGTCTCCCCGCTATCCGCTATTATAGCAAGCCTTCGCAACCCTTTCTAGCTCAACACCTTGCTATACCGCTGCTATCGGGTCTAGGTGGTTATGGCAAGTACTTCTTAGTGTCTGGTAATGTTGCGTAAAGGGACGAATATTTCGATTAATCGAAGCAAATTGTATTTACTCAAAAATTAAAACGTCCCATCGTCCCAAAACCACGAAGTGAATAGCAAAAACGTCCCATCGCCCCTTTATCAACAATGTTGAGACCTTCCCAAAATAGCCCCGAATGATTTAAATTCTAAATTCCAATTTTTAAATTCTAAAACGGCTCAGATAGTATTGGGTGCTGTCACAAACGAACTAGCCTCGAATGATTTAAATTCTAAGACGGTTCAGATATTATAGGTTCTGTCACAAACGAGCTAGCCCCGATAGTAGTGGTATTCGTGCAGAAGCGTTGGCTACCTAAAACAAGGCAGCACGAATAAGAACGGATAGCGGGACTTTCCTACACAACGAAGCTCCTCACCCTTCGCTCCTAGCCTAAAAAATGAATAGGATTATAAGATTATTCGAGATTAATAGGATTGTAAGTCTTATACAGAAACGCCCCTTCGTCCCAAAAAACAGGAAATGAAGAGTCGTCCCTTCGTCCCAAAATATAAAAATCACTTATCACTCTTAGTGAATATACTTCTTCAACTGCTTCACACACACTTGTAAGTCTTTGCTCAAAGGAGCTTGCAAATCCAACTCTTTATCCAAACGAGGATGTTGAATAATCAGTTGCTTGGCATGCAAACTCAAACGACTTAACAAAGGACGTTCTATTTGTGTTCGATTCTCGTTGTACTTTTTTTTGAATTTTGATAACAAAATCGGCTCTTTGCCCCCATAAATAGGATCGTAAGCTAATGGATGTTGGATATATTGTAAATGAACTCGAATTTGGTGCGTTCGTCCCGTCTCAATAAGGACTTCTAACTCACTAAAAGGTCCAATTTTTTCGATTATTTGATAGTGTGTAAGGGCTTTTTTACCATTTTTATGTACACACATGATCCCTTTTTTGGTTGGATGGCTGCCTATGCTTGCGGTTATTTTTCCCTGATCCTCCAAAGGTTGTCCATTGACCAACGCCCAGTACTTTTTGACAACCTTCCTATTTTGAAATTGGCTATTGAGAAAACGATGACTGTCTGCATCTTTGGCAAAAATAATAATGCCGCTGGTGTCTTTATCTAAACGATGTACAGCTAAAATATCTTGATACTTTCGCCTTAATTGATCCAATAAACTCGGTACATCTTTGTCAAAACGATCTGGAATTGCCAATATCCCACTAGCCTTATTGAGTGCCACCAAACTATCATCTTCATAAATAATGGCTGATTTTAACCGCTTTTGTGAGGTCATCTTAGTATATTTTTGTATATTTGAAACACAAGCAAACGTCCATCTTCCGTACAAATTTGCATTGAAAAACACACTTTAAAAAGGACACTTTTTTTATTTTGTAAAACTCCATCGTGTTTGATACAAAGATAAAAAACTGATTATCAACAATTTAAAATATTTTTTTCCAAACAATTGTTCAAGATTTCCATCACTTTTTTATTCGATTTTTAAACCAATTTTTCAAAATCTCCACAAAAATAACATTATGTTCCAATACCTTACCAAAATTACAGCATTCTCTTTCCTTCTATGTCTTTTTACAGTAAACTGTTTTACGCAAATAAAGATCTTGCATTGTGGGTATTTGATTGATGGAAAAAATAAAAAAATAGAAAAGGAAGTAAGTGTCATCATTGAAGGAACGAAAATCCAAAGTGTTGAAAAAGGATATGTAGAACCCAAAGATGATCAAACAACAGTCATCGACCTTAAAAATCAGTATGTGTTACCTGGATTTATTGACATGCATGTCCATATCGAACACGAATACAATAAACTAAGCTATACAGAAAGATTTACCCTCAATGAAGCGGATAAGGCATTCAATGCGGTAGGTAATGCAGAAAAGACGTTGATGGCGGGTTTTACAACCATCCGAGATTTAGGTGGTACAGGTGTTAATACGGCTTTAGGAAAAACCATAAAAAAAGGGACAATTATCGGACCTCGCATCTATTCTGTCGGTAAAGCTTTAGCCATTACAGGTGGACATGCGGACCCTACCAATGGATACGGAAAACATTTGCTTTGTCATATGCCTGGACCTGAAGCAGGGGTTTGTGATGGCATTGATGAATGTATGAAAGCCGTCCGCCAACAGGTAAAAAATGGGGCGGATTGGATCAAGATTACTGCGACGGCTGGTGTATTGAGTGTGGCAAAAGATGGAGATGGTCCACAATTTACAGAAGAAGAAATCAAGGCAATCGTTCAAACGGGTAAAGATAGAGGGGTTAGAGTAGCTGCTCATGCTCATGGAGTCGAAGGCATGCAAAGGGCAATTCGGGCAGGTGTTGCAACCATTGAACATGGTTCTTATATGGATGAAGAAACCATGCAATTAATGAAACAATACGATACTTTTTATGTTCCGACCATTACAGCAGGGCGAGCAGTGGGTGATTCTGCCAAAATCGAAGGCTACTATCCTGATATTATTACGCCCAAAGCCTTAGCGATTGGTCCAGCTATTCAAGGGACTTTTGGAAAAGCCTATAAAAATGGGGTAAATATTGCTTTTGGAACGGATGCAGGGGTTTTTCCACATGGTAAAAATGCCTTAGAGTTTGAATATATGGTGGAAGCTGGAATGCCTGCAATGGAGGCGATTATTTCTGCAACGTCGGTCAATGCGATGGTTTTGGATGCAAGCGACGAGATTGGAGCGATTGAGGCAGGTTTATTTGCGGACATCGTGGCTTGTGACGAAAATCCTGTGGATAATATCAAAACATTGCAAAATATCGTATTTGTTATGAAGAATGGAGTGGTTTATAAAGGGGGAAGTAAATAAAGAAATTAATAATGGTAAATTATAAATGCGGTTCTTTCTTGATTTTTCTTTTTTTAGGAGCGAAGGGTTCATTGCTTCGTCGTCCTAGAAAGTCCCGCTATCCGTTCT
>JAHDBB010000562.1 GCA_020630635.1 Chitinophagales bacterium | reverse complement strand
GTTAAAATCATACAATTTTCAAATAATTGACGTAAAAATAAAGGTACTTTGTGACATGGTACAATTTTTTAGTAATGGTTGAGAAATAAGTTCCTCATTTCTAGCAAAGAAATTTTTTGAGATATGAGGCGAAAAATGAAGCGATAGCAGGGCTATCGTGAGGCTTTTTAACGAAATAGATCGGAAAATATCGAAGCCAGAATGCGGAAATTATTTTTTTACCATTATTTAGGAGAGAAAGGTAAGTAACTTCGTAGCAAAGGGTCTCCCCGCTATCCGTTCCTATTCGTGTGGCTATGTTTTGCGAAGCCAACGCTTCTACACGAATACCACTACTATCGGGTCTAGATCGTTAAGGACAGTACTTCTTTGTGGCTGAAAAAGGGACGAAAGGGGACGAATTTACATTGGGACAAAGAGGATGCTTACTTTCTAAAAATCGAAATGATTTGTCACTCGTCACCAGTCACCAGTCACTCGTCACCAGTCACTCGAAACTATAAAAAAATATTAACCTAAAAATAATTTTATGAAAAAACCTCTATTTATAGCCTTATTTTTTCTATTACAGCTCCCCATCTTTGGACAACAAACATGGACACTAGAACGCTGTATTCAATACGCCAAGACCAATAATATAGAACTCCAACAATCTCGTTTACAAACCGAGTTTGCAGAAATAGACCTCAAACAAAGCCGTTTCAATCGTTATCCCAGTATCAATGGACAACTATCACCACGAATTAATTTTGGTCGTTTTATCAATCCCATCACGAATACATTTACAGAAACTAGTACAACTACTCTTTTCGTAGGATTAAACGCCAGCATTGATCTATTTACAGGTTTTCGGCTATTAAGAAGTATCGAAAAAAGTGAGTTACAGCTACAAAATACATTGGTCCAAAATCAAGTGACAGAAAACAATATGTCACTAAGAATTATTTCTGCTTATTTGGATATTTTACAGGCTGAAGAACAAATCAAAATACTACAAGAACAGAGTCTGGTCACTAAAGCTCAAAAAGATAGAACCAGCAAACTCATTCGGGCAGGTGTATTACCACAAGGCGACATTTTAAATATAGAAGCCCAAATCGCCAACGAAGAATTAACCATTGTCAATGCTGAAAATGTAGCAGAACTTGCCCGTCTCAACCTTGCCCAAATATTGGACTACTACGATCAACCTATCCAAGTAGTATCTCCCGAAATTGATCCACCTTCTGAGAATGAATTAGCATTATTGAATGTGAATAAAATTTACACACAAGCCCTCAAAAAATTTCCAGAGGTTAAATCTATAGAATTACAAAAACAAATTGCTGAAAAGGATGTCGCTATTGCCAAAAGTGGACTTTATCCCAATGTCTCATTATCAGCAGGAACTTCATCTAATTGGTCAGGAGCTGCAAAAATCCCTGATGGTTTTGTTGCACTTCCTCCATCTCCTACAGGTGATTTTTTAATTGTGAATACAGGAACAGGAGTTGATACTTTATATACTCTTTCTATAGGGGCAATGCCAACAACAGAGAACCTGATACCTTTTGGAAGACAGATACAAACCAATCTATCTTATAATGTTGGTTTGAGCGTCAGTATTCCTATATTCAACAAATACCAAGTACGTAACAATATTGCTCGTTCAGAACTGTCTTATAAAAACGCTCAATATCAGGGAGAGTTGACCAAGCGAAACCTTTTGCAAAGTATCCAACAAGCGTATCAAGCAGCAGTAGCGGCTTCTAAAAGCTATGAGGTCAATCAACGAAACATAGAGTCTTTGACCCAAGCCTTTAAAAACATGGAGAAAAAGTATGAGTTGGGACTTGCTACAGCGTTAGAGTTAAGCACAGCTCAAAACCAGTTATCCGTCGCTCGTATCAATCTCAATGCTTCAAAATATGAGTATCTTTTTCGCTTAAAAATTATAGAATTTTATCAAGGAAAGCCTTTAAATTTGAGGTAGAATATTGTTGTTTGATTCATAGTCTTTTTAATCAACGACCCACAGATGTTTTGCTTCATTCTTTAGGATGAAGCCACAATAGAGCAAAAACTAGGACTAAGCGTTGTATCCTTGCAAAATAGCCCCGATAGGAGTGGTATTCGTGTCGAAGCGTTGGCTTCGCAAAACATAGCCACACGAATAAGAACGGATAGCGGGACTTTCTATTACGACAACGCACCCAACCCTTCGCTCCAGAAGCAATAAAACTTGAATCCGTCCTTGAAAAAGACTATCTTTATAGTGAAATTAAAGACAAATATGAGTGGCGACAACATTCTACTTTAGGATGGGAGTTTACAAGTGACCATTATTGTTGTTACTCCATCAGAAATGAAGCCCATCATCAAAGCAAAGAAGGAAGTTTCCCCTTTGAACAATAGAATCAATTGATAAAGAATCTTCAAGAAATATTAATTTAGGTTATTGTGTAACTTTAAAGCATTTTCATAGTCACACAAAGTGGAAATTTAAATAAAAGAATGTATGAAAAATTTTATGATCTTGGGAGCCTTAGCTCTTATTTTGATGTCTTGTTTACCATTTCAAAAAAATCAAAGAAGTATGGAAAATTTTGATGCCATTGTCAATCAATGGGTAGAAGGACAAATGGAAGAAAATACAGGCAATGTGATTCAAGCTCCTGTTAGAAGAGGTGGCTGGGCATCTATGGACATCAATGAAGACAAAATGGTTCGTTTCAATGGAGCTATGAATTGTGGATTTGGTACAGCTAAAGTAGGCACATGGAGTATTGACTCAAAATCTGCCGTCCTTACATTTGTTTTTGACAAAGAAGAAGGTTATGTCAATAATAGAGAAGGAGATAAAGAAATCAGCGAACACCAACGTTACAAGATTGCCAAGTTGACTCAAGATGCATTGATTATTGTTTCTTTAGACGATGAAGAAGAAACCACATGGGCTTTTTTACCAAAAGCTAACATAAAGCATTAGTTCGAGGTATGATATTATTTGTTGATATAAGATAAATAAAAATGCATTTTTTTAAGAAAACAGAGTTTTTAATGTATATTTACAGGCGATAAAATAAACAAGCCAACCCCTCCTCCTTTACTTATACATACCTCTCCCTACCACTAACTATTTATTTTCAAGCCAAGCTATGTCTCAAACCAATTTATTGAAATATAAATTTGGAGTAACACTACTATTATTGATAGGCAACATGATTGTCCTAAAAGCCGAATTTATGCACCTAAAGTTCTTTTCCGAAGACATTAGTGTGCCATACAATGACCGCTTGTTTGCGCCTTTAGATGGTAATATGACCAAAGAAGGAGTCTCCTTATTTTATGAAAGTCTAGAAGTCAAAGACTATGAAGCGACCCTCAAACAATTGTTACAATACAAGGAGGATTTACAGCTCAATGACTGGTTTTTTTATCTCCTGATACAAGAATGCAGTCAAGCTATTTTCAAAAATCAAAATCCCAATCACAGCACTTTATTTTCTTGGTTGATGCTATCTGAAACAGGCTACAAAGCCCACCTCAATTTTTATCCTGAAAAAGTGGTGTTATCCGTTTACACACTCAACGAACTTTTTGATGTTCCAACCAAAAAACATGGAATGGGCTGGATGGCATTTTTGAATAGCAAAATTCTTTATGAAGCAAAGGGGGTACCTGTTTATTATTTGATAGAAAAAAAGAAGCCATTTTCTTTTTCCATCAAAGAGCATCCTATCTTAACCAATAGCCAGAAAGCTCGCAAGGTTTTGCAATTTATGCATGATGCCAAAACGTATCGAGTCAATTTTACTTTAGACAAAACACTCATTGAGATGTTGTCCACTTATCCTGAAACGAGCGTTCACAGTCATGTACACACGGCTTTTTCATCTTCGACCCACCACTCCTTGATTCCTGCCCTAAGAAATTTGATTCAAGATAAAAGTACCAATGAAGCCTTGCGTTTGCTCCTAAGTTTTACCCGTACGGCTTTTCAATACGAAAATGACCGAATATACGAATGTGATAATCTTACGTTCTTTCCAGAAGAGACCCTTTTCTATCCTTATTCGGACTGCGAAGACCGTTCCATTCTATTTATTTACTTAGTCAAAGAGTTATTGGAGATTGAAGGGATTTTATTAAAGTACGATCACCATGTAGCAGCAGGTCTCAAGATTGATCCCATTGTCGGCAAACGAATCAAGCACAACAACGAATACTACGTTTTTTGTGAACCAACCGACCCACAAAATATTTTGAGTATTGGAGAATGTCCCGCATCTTTAGAGGACAAGACCTATTCCGTTTTTATACG
>JAHDBB010000561.1 GCA_020630635.1 Chitinophagales bacterium | reverse complement strand
GTTCTTATAAATGTGCCAACGTTTTAGGTAGCCAACGCATTACATTTATACCACTACTATCGGGGCTAGTTCGTTGCGGTCTCAACGTTTATATTTCGGGAAATTTGACAAATTTGCAACCACAAAATTCGTCTTTTACTCTCTCGTAATCATGTTATTGAAATTCTGTATATTCCTCTAATTCTTAAAAAATTCTGTTCAAAAAACTGGCACTATAAGTTCTTTTCAAATCCAACTAGACCTGATAGCAGTGGTATTGCTGTGGCTCAGCTAAACCAGTCAGGTTTTCAAAACCTGACTGGTTTGAGCAAGGCTAGAGGCAGCAATAAGAACGAATAGCAGGGAGACCCATCACGATGAAAGAGTAATAACCGTTCTCTCCTAAAAGAAAAAACTTTACTTCATTCTTTAGGATGAAGCCCTGAAAAGAACCAAGAAAAATCATCTTTGTTCAACGACGGGACTCAAAAGCGTCAGATGTAAACAATAAATCGAAATCAAACTAACCATCAATACCCCAATCAAGTCTATCCATAAAATCTCTTGAAAAATCAGAAAGATCAATATTAAAAGTGGCAACGGCAAAAACCACAGTTTCCTAAATGCTCGTTGAAAAATAATTTTATCAAAAGCATACCTTCCAAAAAATGGTAGTTTGACTGTACGGGTATAAACGTTTTTGACAGTTATGTCATTTGCAACAACTGTCCACAACAACATCATTAAGATCAATAAACCCCATTGTGAAAGCGTCGGAACTTTAGCACCAATTACCATATCTTCAGTTAATGTACAACCATTGGCATCCGTTAAAGTTAAGGTATAAACGCCCCAAGAAATATTGTAAAGGTTGGCAGTTGTAGTATTATTTGACCATTGATATTGATAGTCTGTTGTACCTCCCGACACAAAAGTAAAAATGCTGCAAGTGCCACCTCCATGATCTTCGATTTCATAGTCAAGGTGAAGTGCTAAAGGTTCTTCAATGACAATGGAATCCGTACGACTACATTGATCCGCATCTGTAACTTTGACAATGTATAAACCAGCCGTCAAGTTATTTCTAATAGGTGTATTATCTATAATATCGTCCCATTCAAATATAAAAGGCGGATTGCCTCCCATCACATTGATTTGAATCATTCCAGTCGAGCCATCATAACAAGCAATATCTTGCTTCATAATTTGTACCATAGACGAATCAATATCGCAACTATCTTTGACTTCAATAGTAATGTTGTCTATGGTGTATTGTTCTATCCCATTATTGCATTGACTGACCCCTAAAGTATAAGTAGTCGTATTGGTAGGTTTGACAGTAATACTTGTGCTACCATTATTGGTATGCGCCCATTGATATTTGGTTGGTATATAGCCTATGTCAGTTGTTATCGAATTGATGATAATACTATCACCTCTTTCAATACAAGTATCTCTGGGTAAGATAGACCCATATATTTGTTGAAGGTTATTACAACTAGGATTTAATATCCATTTACAAACCCGTACAGTTTCAGGGGCATTATCATCAAAATAAATATCCGCTTCATTACAAATCAAACAGCGATCTTTAGGAACAAGAGTCAAAGCCACAAATTCAAGCTCATCCAAAGTTTCTTCATAAGTAAATTCTGTGAGATAACCTTCTTCATTTGTACCTCTTAATTGAATCGTATCAAAATCAAACTGGGCTTTATTGAGCGTATCTACTATAAAAGCGTCTGCCTCTGTTTGATGAACCAATGTTTGTTGAGGACACCAATAAGCATTCACTAGAGGAAAATGGAGGCTGTCATTGATAAGTATAGAATCTGTTGAAGCGGTTCCATCATTTTGAAAATGAATCAAGACATACATTAAATTCAAAGTATGTTCTAATAAGCTGAAAGACGTATCTGCAATATGAAGACTATCATCTATACAGGTATTTGTCAGAGATTCAAAAAGGCTAGAAGTAGAATCAAAGTAACCTACAATAGAATCTAAAGGCGTAAAAATAGAATCAAGCGGTAAACAAGTAGAGTCCATTGCTTGAAAAGTAGAATCTAATGTATTAAAGTGTTCTATGTCTGTTATACATTCCATTTCTTTCCAATTAGGGTCATGAGAATTTCCTGTTCTTAAAAAAAGTGTGTCCTTAAAAATGCCACAAGGCGTTTCCATTTCAGTAAAAACTTCTATGACTTTTCCTATTTTTATATTATCATCTATTCTGGAATTTAAAAATAAATGTCTTTGTTGTTCATTGGGTCGGAGATTAAATACTTCAAAGAATAAAACTCTGTCAGTATCAATGGTATCTACAGAGGTCAACGTATCACCATAATAGACTTCTTCAAGAACATCATCGTCAACTTTATTTAATTCATGGTTTTTATAGTGTATGGTAATCGTACAAGTATCAATAGGAATATCACAAGGATTTTTATATCCAGCAACAATCGTCATTAACTGGTCGGGAACCGCCTGTCTTACGTTCAATAACTCAACTCCCTTTTTCTTCATTTTCCAAGTGGGTTTATTTTCTCTTTTAGGAAACAAGTTATTAGGAGTGACAGGCATAGCTATTTTACAAACCTCTTCTGGCCCTGTTTTGATGCCCGTTGTTTCTAATTTAACATTAAAGGGAGTATTAATGCTTTTAAAAGTATGTTCTACTGTCCCTAAGTATTTTTCAGTCAAATAAAAATCACCATCTCTAAAATTCCAATAATATTGAAAACGAGGACGTTGTTTGGAGTTAGGAGGAATAAGAGGTAAGGAGTTTCGTATAGCCTGAAATCTAAAGGAGCTTGAACTGTTAGAAATTCCTGATGCATTAATAGGTTCTGCTGTAAACTCAATTTGTCCAAAAACAGCAGAAGAAATTAAAACAAATAAAAGAACACTCAATATTTTTTTCATTGTTAGAAGTTTAACGAGTCAAAGAATAGTGAAGTTGTTGCCAATCGCTTTTGCAAAAAGAAACCCAGTAGTTGATGTTGTTGATTTGAAGTGTATAAACTAATATACGAAAAAGTTCTGATATATACAAGATTTGATATAAGTTTTTAAAAATAGTCGGAATCGTCATTCTAACAATTCCGACCTTCTCTATAAAATCTATTTACTTAAAACAACTTTACTCGTATAGATTTTATCAGAGGTTTTTAAACTGATAATATAGGTTCCATTGGGTAAGTCACGACCATCAAATTCTAAAGTATAATTTCCTTTTGGTTGAGAAGTTTCACCCAATAAATTAGCGACCACTTTTCCCGATAAATCCAATAACTCTATCTTAATAGATGCTTCTTTTGGGACAGTGTAATTGAGTTGAATATGTCCATCGGAAGGATTGGGGTAAGGTTGAAGAGCAAAATCTTCGGTGGAGATAGATGGATTTTGGGGAGTCGTTTTGGATACGTTTAATAAACTATCTTCTAAGGCTTCGACTCTTTGTAGTAAATCCCAAATGAGAGGGCAAGTGCAAGGGTCACCACCGCCACCACCTTGTCCCCCAAAAGGGGCAAAATCGTCTAAAGGAAGTTTTTTCAAAAATCCTGTTTCATCCGTCATTACAACAAATACTCCACCAAATGGCAATTCCTTAATTCGAGTCGTACCATTAACAGACAAATACACATCAGGGTCTGGCATATTACCAATTCCTATTCCTTGATTACTTGTTTTGGGAGCATCAAGCGTAATCCCATTAACTGCTTCTAAATGTAGAAAGTCTCCAGACTTAATATTTACATCTCCTGTTCCTTCAATAGTCATATTTGCTCCACCAATATCCTTAACATTTCTAATGTCAAAATTATTCATTTCTAAATTATCAATAGCTGTGTGGTTGCCCAAATCATCTGCTTCACCAGCAGGACCTATTGGACCAGAAGGACCTTGTAAGACTTCTAAATCTGTTGTTCCCAAACAACCTGTCGAATCAGCTACAACAAATTTTCCTGTAATACTAGGTAAGTTTCTAATTCTTGCCTGACCGCCCACATCAAGAGTTTTACTTGGGGTAAAAGCAGGCAAATTACCAACACCGATTCTTTCAAGTATGTAAGCCCGTCTTGCAACTATAGAAACATCTGCATTTATAATCTCTGCATTTAACTCCTTAATACTTTGAGGGATTATTTGTCCAAAAACCATATCTCCAGAAAACAAAAGAAATATAAAAAACAACATGTTTTTAATTAATAATCTACTTTGCATAACACATATTTTAAAATAATTGCCTACTCTAATTAAGGCTTTTCAGCAATCGCCTCGAAAGAAAAAAATAATCGTTTGCAAACAATATCTTTCAACCTACTA
>JAHDBB010000560.1 GCA_020630635.1 Chitinophagales bacterium | reverse complement strand
CTTCATCCTAAAGAATGAAGCAAAACTTATATCATCTATTCTGAACCATCAACATTTAGACCACAACGATCTAGCCCCGAATGAGTTAAATTCTAAATTTTAATCTCTAAATTCTAAAGTAGTTCAGTTTGTGAAGCGTTCTGGTCGTTCAAAAATAGCCCCGATAGTAGTGGTATTCGTGTAGCAGCGTTGGCTTCAAAAAACGTTGGCAAACACGAATAAGAACGGATAGCGGGACTTTCCATTGCGACGAAGCTACCAAAGTTCGCTCCTAAAAAACAAAAAATGAACCGCATTTATAACTCATCATTTATCATTCACCATTAAATTAAACATTGGCATCACTCAATAAAAATGCTTTGATAAAAGGATTTAAGTCTCCATTTAAAACAGCGTCCGTATTATTGGTTTGATGTCCAGTACGGTGATCTTTGACTCGACGATCATCTAATACATAGCTCCGAATTTGGGAACCCCATTCGATCTTCATCTTACCTGCCTCGATCTTATCTCGTTCCGCATTGCGCCGTTCAATCTCCTTTTGGTATAAACGAGACTTTAACATCTTTAAAGCCGTTTCTCTATTGCGATGTTGCGAACGATCTTCTTGACATTCGACGACGATGCCCGAAGGAATGTGGTGTAAACGTACTGCCGATTCTGTTTTATTGACATGCTGGCCACCTGCACCACTTGAACGAAAAGTGTCCCAAGTAATATCATCGGTATTGACATCTATCTTGATACTATCATCGACGACAGGATAAATGAAAACAGAAGCAAAAGACGTTTGGCGTTTGCCTTGTGCATTAAAGGGAGAAACCCGCACCAAGCGATGAACTCCATTTTCACTTTTCAAAAATCCGTAGGCCAAATTCCCCGTAATTTCTAAAGAAACAGACTTGATACCAGCCACATCACCATCAACGCTGTGTAGTTCTTTGACCTTATAACCATTTTTTTCAGCCCACATAATATACATACGCATCAGCATTTCCGACCAATCACAACTTTCAGTTCCACCAGCTCCAGCATTGATGGTCAACATAGCATTGAGAGGATCTTCCTCCTTATTGAGCGTTGATTTGTATTCTAAGTCCTCTAAAAAATCAACAGTTTTTTTATATTCTTCTTCTAATTCTTCTTCACTGACTTCCCCTTCTTTGTGAAAATCAAACAATACTTGTAGATCTTCGGTTAAACTTTCAATTTTATGGTAGGCTTCGACCCAGTATTTATTTTGTTTGATGGATTTCAAGATGGTTTCAGCCCTAGAAGGGTTATTCCAAAAATTAGGGTCCATCGAATGAGCTTCATTGTCTTGTATCTCTATGAGTTTTTGATCTACGTCAAAGATACCTCCTTAACATAAGCCGTTTTTCATCCAATTTTTTGAGATGATCTTGTGTAACAGGCATAACTTTTTATTTAGGAATAGTTGAAATATATAGAGGTTTTTCAACTATTGTTTTGATTAAAAAATATTTTTTTGAATGTAACCTTTATTTTGTTCAATAAGTTTCAAAAGGAAAAAAAGCGTCTTCAATATGTCTAATAACTGTTTGATTTTCATTGTGAACAATGGCAACAATATCGAAGCGAATTTCATTTTCCAACTCATTGATGGTTAGATAACCCTCTGCTGCTTTTGCAAGTAGTTTTTGTTTTTTTTGATGTACTGCTTCTTCTGGCTTACCAAAGTAGTCCGTACTTCGAGTTTTGACCTCCACAAAGACCAGCAAGTCCTCTTTCTGGGCTATGATGTCCACCTCTGCACGCTGAAAGGTCCATTTAGTCTCTAAGATTTCAAAATGATTCTTTTTTAGTAATTCTTGGGCTATTTCTTCGCCTTTATTTCCTAAATCTATGTTAAAAGACATTTGTTTATTGAATTTATATTATCTTAGTGATCGTCAAAAATACCACATCTTTCCCAAAAAAATAACATCAACTTTTTATAATAAGAATAAGGAACTACTAAATATCTGATTTTTAGCTTTTTAGATGTTTTAATAACTATCAATTATAATGGATGAGCAAAGTATATAAGTAATGTGTTGAGGGAAATGTGCTAAAAAAGGCACAAAATCTTCAACAGTCTAAGATTATATATAAATGTCCGTTACCTTACAATTAATAAATTGATAAGCCTATTTTGAGAGAAATCAAATTACATTAAATATTTTTACAAACAAACCCTATAATTTAACTCAAAAAAATTTTTTATGATTAAAAAAATTATACCCATTCTTAGTTTGCTAATGCTAATTGTCTTTAGCAACAATCTTTCTGCTCAACTTGCCAATGGTAGTGTTGCTCCTGATTTTACAGGTACAGACCTTGAAGGTAATACACACAATCTTTATGACCTTTTGGATGAAGGCTATATTGTGGTATTAGATATGTTTGCTACTTGGTGTCCACCTTGTTGGGATTATCACAATGGTGGTATATTGGAAGAATTATATGATGCACATGGACCAGAAGGCGACAACACATTACGTGTTTTTATGATTGAAGCCGATGGAGGTACTAGTACAGAGTGCTTGTATGGTCCAGGTGAATGTCAATTTAATGGTGCTGCAGACCCTTCTGCATCATTGGGTGACTGGACAGAAGGTGTTCATTATCCTATTATTGATGATGCTTCTATTGGAGAAACATTTGAAATAGCTTATTATCCAACAATTTATACAGTTTATCCTAACAGAGTTGTGATAGAGTCTGGACAGCAACCTTCTGTTGCTGCTTATGAAGCATTGTTTACTCCAGATAACTATTTAGTTCCTGCTGGATTGGCAAATGATATTGGTGTTTTGAACCATACTTACAATGAGCAATACTGCCAAGAGGCGACTGCTTCTTTCAGTATTCAAAACTTAGGCTCGGATATATTGACTAGCTTTGATGCTACTTTATTTGTGGATGGTGTTGAAACAGAAACAGTAAACTGGACAGGTTCTGCTCCTCCATTCTCTTTAGTAGAGGTAGCTTTCACACCTGCTGCTGTTGCCGCTGGTTCTACTTTCTCTGTTGAAGTAAGCAATCCTAATGGTGTAGAAGATACCAATACGGCTGGCGAACAAAACGTTTATTTAGGTCCTGCGGTAGTTCCTGGTTTAGCTTCTGAAGGCAATATCGCTATGGAACTTTACACAGATGCTTGGCCAGAAGAAACATCTTGGGAAATTATAGATGATATGGGCAGTGTTATATATACAAGCCCTGATTATTCAGGTCAACAATACCAAACATTCAACGAAGTATTTGACTTAGATCCAGGATGTTATGAGTTCAAAATTTATGATTCTTACGGTGATGGTATGTTTGCTACACAATGGGGACAAGCAGAAGATGGTCTTTTAACTTTGACAACGGCTTCTGGTGAAGTGATTTATGCAGGTTTTGAATATGGTGCAGGTGCTTCTTTCTCATTTGAAATCTTTGAAGGCGTTGCTTTAGAAGTAAGTGTTGCTGCTGATGTAAATGAAGAGGGTGTTTTAAATTCTAGTGTAACTTCTAATACAGATGTTACAGTAGAATGGACTGTAAATGGTGAGACTTTTACTGGTGAAACTTTAGAGTATGCTTTCACTGAAAATGGTGAATACACAGTAACAGCAGTAGTAACGGCTGCTAATGGTCAAGTAGAAACCATCACTGAAACAATCACGGTAGCTGTAGCAGCTACAGCTCTTTTTACTTATGAGCAAAACGAAGAAGGTGGAACTAGCTTTACTTTAACTAACACTTCTACTTTCGCTGAAACTTTAATGTGGGATTTAGGCGATGGTACAACTATTGAAGGTGAAGATATTGTTTTACACGACTATGAGTTTAGTGGTGACTATGAAATCTGTTTGACGGCTGCCAATGCTGCACATCCAGATGGAGACCAAAAATGTGAGACAGTTTCTGTAACACAAGGTGATGCTGTTGGTGTATTAGACGTTCAAGGAATGAGTGGTTTAAGTTTATTCCCTGTTCCTGCTGACGAGTTTGTCAATGTTGAGTTTAGCTTAAATACAGCTAAAGACTTAGAAATCACTTTGACAGATGTAAGCGGTAAAGTAGTTAGAACAATTGCTATGGATGCTTATACAGCAGGTACACACACTTTGAGCATTAATACGGCTGAAATGGCAAGTGGTATCTACATGTTAAATATCTTAGCTGAACAACAAATGACTTCTCAACGTTTTGTTGTGAGTCACTAAGAACACAAAATTAGTCGCTTTTTAGCGAACAAAAGGTGTACTGTAATATTTGCAGTACACCTTTTTTTATTTTTATTCGTCTTATCTTTGT
>JAHDBB010000559.1:1670-4315 GCA_020630635.1 Chitinophagales bacterium | reverse complement strand
TTTCAGCAACTCCTGCCATATAGGTTCCATCGTCTGAAACATTGGTGATACTGATAGGAGCAGCAGAAGTGTACATCGCTACGGCAACACTATTGACATACCCAATATCGGCTAAAGCAATCGTATACCAACCGTCTGTTAAAGTCAAAGTATTGTTCGGTCCGCCTTGAAAAATGACAGATTGAACTGTATTTACAGCGTCTGGCATTTCGGCCCATTTGTTGTTGTATTCACCGCCATTGGGTCCGCTGGTAAATAACCATTCATAGGTTCCTGCTACGATGGGTCCTGCTGGTGATACTTCAAAAATGGTTTGATAGACATTGTAGCCTCCACATTGATCTCGTCCTGTTTGTAGGGCTACATTTCCGCCTGCTTGGGTGGCACTGGCAAAGTCGGCAACACAAGGGGGATTGGACCAAGCACATCCAGCATTTTCTGTCCAAGCACCTGGCATATTGACTCCTTCTGGATTGAAAATCTGTGCGCTAAGGGATAAGGTGAACATACTCAAGCAACATAGCAAGAGGTAGTTTAATGTTTTTTTCATCTTTGATGTTTTTGTTAAACACTTTGTAATCTAGTGAATGGAGATGAAAATGTTTTTCAGTTTTGGTAAGTTTGTTACCAAGTTATGAAAAAAACGGGAATTATATTAGTAAAAAAGGGAATTTCTTGTTGGAATGGAGTTTAAAGTCTGATAAAAATGATTTAAACGTTAATCTTTAATTTCAAGATTTTATAGTAGTTTAGTTACTATACGTTCTGATCTTAACGGACTAGGATAAGCTACGATTTAATAAAAAGGTGTTCCAAGTAAAGATAAGCAAAAAATAAAGTTATTTCAAAAAATCGTTATTAGGGCGTTCTCACTCCTCTCCCACCTACCGTATTTCGGCGAGTAATGACAGAAAAATTGGCATAAAAACGGGCAGAAATCGCTGCATCTCGATAACCTTCAAAATCTCCACTATTCCAACCACCACCACGCAAACATGAGCCATAGTTTTGGGTAGCCCAATTGACCACATTTGCATTCCCATTTTCGTCTAATTGTCCATCTCCATGTTTTCCGTCAAACTGCAAACCGACTGAATCCACGTTGATACAATACTCCCAAAGATTACCACTCATTTCCATCATTCCATAATAGGTTGCGCCACTTTGAATACGATTCGTATAGTCTTGAGCGGCAAAACCTGTTCG
Organism: Chitinophagales bacterium; assembly: GCA_020630635.1. GTDB lineage: Bacteria > Bacteroidota > Bacteroidia > Chitinophagales > UBA2359 > JAHDBB01. The sequence goes on along the minus strand of JAHDBB010000559.1, from coordinate 3,109 downwards.
CAAGGGTCCGTCTATGGGACTGTAATTATAATTAGCGAGCCCCGCCAACAAAGAAGCCGTATCATTTACACCTTCCCAAGCCGTTCCATCTTCCAAAAGTTCTGTTGCATCTGTAACATCTTGAGTTCCCCAAACAAATTCTTTTGCTTGACTTTCCAAAGGTCCTCGACATGCTTTTTCATATTCTAACTCCGTCATCGGACGCAATCCAGCCCAATCTAAATAGGCTAAAATATCGGCTCGATTCAAAAAATTACAGGCTCGATAGCCTCCATCATCAAGTTCATTAAATACATCATTAGCGTTGGCATTACAAGCATATTGGGCAGGAGTTTGAGATTGCCAGCCACTTTGTTTGATAACAATACTATTTCGATTTTCAAATCTAAAGGCAGGTGTTCCAACGGGATTACTGGGTGCGTTTATAGTTCTTTCAGCTTGTTGTTGGTAAGTTAAAGTATTAAGAAAGTCCGCATATTGTTGCTGAGTTATTTCATATTTCATACCATAAAAGGGCGCAAATCCTTTGGGATAATTGGCTGGAATATCACCAAAAGGCAAGGCTTCTTCTTCAATACAAGACAAGCCATTTTCATCATTTACATTTAGAGCATTTTCGCTATCAATATACAAAGCGTCCAATGTATTTTTTTGAATAAAAGAGTTAGAAGCAGCTCCATCTCCCAGATAAAATGCCCCTTCAGGAACATAAACCATCTCCATCGCAAAGAGTCGAATTTCTAAGTTAGAAGCATTTTCAAAATTTTCATTTAGACCCAAAACTATATCAGCATTGACACTTTGATTTCCTATAAAGTCAGACCTCAAAAAAACACCCATTTCATCCTCAACTCCTTGAATATGAACGTCTAAAGCACTACTTTGATGCAATTCATTCTCCTTACTAAAATGCAATGGCTCCCAAGTATTTTGATTCACTCGATATTTCCCAAAAACCCAAACAGCATCATGATTATAAGGCGGTTGGTCGATCACATTCCAAGCATGATCCCAAGAAATTTGAAAATGTAGTTCTTGATTTTCGACCAATTCCAATTGTTGAATTTGGATATTATTGGCATTCAAAGAAATATAAAACAGAAAGAAACAACCAGTAAGTATTTGAGCAAGATGTTTCATTTTTTATTTTTTGGAGCGAAAGTTTCATCTTTCATCGCAATGGCAAGTCCCGCTATCCGTTCCTATAAATGCAGCCAAGTTTTAGGCAGCCAACGCTTTTGCATTTATACCACTTCTATCGGGGCTAGTTGGTTAAGGTAGTGACTTCTTAGTATCAGAAAAGGTGACGAAGGGACGAGCTGTTCAGTATCTACATGTTTGGGACGTGAAGGGACGGCAGGTGAAATATCTGACCTATCTTTTACATTAAAAAAAACATCCCATCATCCCCAAACCACGAAATGAACCGAAAACGTCCC
>JAHDBB010000559.1:0-1570 GCA_020630635.1 Chitinophagales bacterium | reverse complement strand
AAAACGTCCCGTCGTCCCATTTTTACATCTTCACAAAAGTCTCTATCTTACTTCCATTCTCCGTTTCACACTTCAAAATATATGTATTCGGCAAAAGACCTTGAACGTCAATTTCAGAAGTCTCCAAAGCACCTTTATTTTCCAGCACCAAATTACCTTTTAAGTCATAAATGCTCCAAGACTGGACAAGTATTTCACTCTGAATTTGGATAAAATCAGTTGTTGGATTGGGATAAACATTCAATGTCAAATCATCCATTTCATTTAGACCAACTGATGGAGAAAGTACGATATTGTCAATACAAAAATAAGCTGGTGTATTCATCCCAAATTCTCCGACATCAGAAGAAGACAATCGAAAAACAAGGCTATCTATGCTTCCCAAAGAATTGACATCTGCTTCTGTCCAATCTTGGACGATATAGTCCTCTGTATTATTCTCAAAACGATAATCCGCCAAATAAAAAGAGGCCATCCCTACGCTATCTCCTTCTAAATATCCGACCATATCCAATAAGAAAAAATCAGGATCATCTCCTGTTTCTCCACCAAATTTTTTAGCATAAGCATCTCCTTCCAACATAGAAAAAGCGGCATAACTATTATTGGTCAAAGACATACTTTCTATCGTTTGTGGGGTCTCAAAAGTCAAATGAGCTGGCACATATCCCACAATATAATTACTAGAAGATTCAGCTCCACTTCCTGCATAAGCACTATATTGATTCCCAAATCCCCCCGTCATATTATCCGTCATATTGGAATAAGCAAAGCCTGTCCAAAAGCTAAAAGTTGTATCATAAGTATTGCCAAAAAAGGCATCTCCACTCGTAAAGCCTCCTGACTCATCTGCTCCATTATAAAAAGACTCCCCTTCTAAGGTCAATTCTTCAAAGTCAATAACTGTTTGTGCATTGACACCTATACAAAGGCATCCTAGCACTAAAATGCTTAGTAATGTTTTAAAATCCATATTTTTAGTTTTATAGAAAGATGATTGAGCGAGAAAAAAGGTAGGAAAAACAATAGAAAGGATCGTAGATTCAAGGAGGAAAACAGTCAACTATTGGATATATTTTTTATTACAATATATCCAATTTAGTCACTTATCACCAGCAACCTGTCACTTATATTATTCTATAATTTTATCGCCACTTTTCTCCCGAAAGTTTGATAATATATTACAGGCAGGTCTTCTGGCTTACTCCATTTTGATCACCTTCCCATCATTAGACAGTGGCATATTGACCAAAATTATACAACGAAAGGAGCTTACAGCAGCGGGGACTGCTTCAGATTTTCACTGAATTCCCTTTTAAAACAACTTAATATTTTCAAGCTGTTACCAATAATGACGCAAAGGTATGGTTTTTCATGAGACTTTACCACAAAAGACTCAAAAGATACATCAAAATCCAATTTGTGGCAATCCGTCTAAAGTTGCCAAGTTACCCTCCTTGAAAAAAAGAAAGGATAAGTCGTTTCAATCGGATTGCTATGCAATTACTGAAGAGGGCAATCCGATTGAAGCAATATATCTTTTCTTTGATTGTAAAGTAGGGCAATCGTG
>JAHDBB010000558.1 GCA_020630635.1 Chitinophagales bacterium | reverse complement strand
ACTTCTGCTGCAAACTCTTTGTCGCTCAAATGTTCTTGTCCCAATTTAAAGTAGCAATTTTGGACTCGCCAAAAATCAAGGTCAACTCCTAGTGCTTGCAGTTGTCCCAAAATACGATTGATGTTATTGAGATATTTGTTATCGGATAAGTTTTCTTCGACTGCATTCATTAATTGATACATGCGTTCACTGGCAACAAATTGAATGGCACTTTTATTCAATTCTACATTCCACTTGTGCGCTTCCTCGACCAACTCTTCCAATCTTTTGGGCTTGTCTGTATGACCGTTTTCAAAAAAGTGAATGATGCGATTGTTGATAACGACTTCTAAGTTTTTCTTTAATAAATCGGGAATCGGTAATTCATCTTGTAAAAGGACATTCATCAAATTATAATTGTCGTTATAGATTTCGACAAAGGCATTTTCGGCTTGTTCCAATTCCCTTTCGACAATCATATCCAAGATTTTCTTTCGATCTTCTCTAAACAAGCTATTGAGGGTAAACTTCCTTTCGCCAAAATAATGCTGCATTTTTCCAATGACTTCTGCTAGACTACTTTTAGCAAAAGCATCGGTCAATTCTGCTGCCATTTTTTCATATTCTTCCTCCGACATTTTATCTGAAAAATTACCGATGATGTGATTTTGGCCCAAATACATGACTGCAAAAGTGTAGTCTTTTTTAGAGTAGGTCAAGGTCGAATTTACTTCTGCCAATCCAACGGATAAACGATTTTTGCCGCTGACTTCTCTATCAAACTTTTTCCTTGTGACGATGTAGGTATAAACAGGCAAGGTTTCTGGAAACTTCTCAAAAAGCGAGCAAACTGCATAATGCATCCCCACTTTAGAAAGGGTCAATCGTTTAGGTTGAATGTATCGGATATAGGCTTCTTTGGCTGTTCCCAAATAATCGTGATTACTGGGAGCTTTTTCCAACATCTCTAAAAAAGTGGGTTCTAAAACTCGATTGCTTTCTTTTTCGGCTTCCTGAATCGCTCGATTCGCATACTGCAAAATTTGCGTTGTTTCTAAGTCGGATACTTCATCAAAGAACCATCCACAACTGGTGTACATCAACATGGCATGACGAGTCGCTTCTAATAATCGAACAATTTTGGTTTTTTCTCTTGGGGTGATTTCCTTTTCAATATATCGGTCAAAAAGTTCTTGGACAGTTTGCGGATTTCGATTTAAAATGACCTCAATATAATCATTTCGCATCTCCCATATTTGGGAAGTATAAGGCTTCATTTCTTTTTCAAAAATATCGCTTACTTCGTCTCTTAGCCAATCCAACGCAGCCCTTAAAGGTTGTCGCCAATTTTGTTGCCAATTTTTTCCACGTCCACCATTGCATCCACAAGCAGACCGCCAACGTTCTATACCATGAATACAACTCCAAGACGAATTTTCGTGAATTTGGGCTTCATATTCTGGGGGGAATTTTTCCAAGAACTCACCATAATTGGTCAGATCACCCAAGTTATTTTCTTCGATATACTCCAATACATACGCCAATGCCATATCACCAAAACGATGATGATGTCCATAACTTTCGCCATCCGTAGCAATATGCATCAATTGAGGGTTTTTGTCTTTATGGTCAAAGGCTCCAACCAATCGTGCGGCAAATCGTTTGCCATCATCCAAGAGTTTTTCAAAGGCAACCGCTTGTGAAACGGCTGCATCATAAAAGAACAAGGTTATTTGATTGCCAGAAGGCAAGTTACACAGATAAGGTCGGCGAGGATTGATGCCATGTTGTTTACAAGAAGTCCAAGTTTTTTTTCCGATGGCTCTAAAGGCTTTAGCTTGTCGAGGAGCCAATAGACAAAATTGTATGTCATTTTCGGCCAACACTTCTAAGGTTTCGGTATCGACAGCCGTTTCTGCCAGCCACATTCCTTTGGGTTTGCGCTTAAACCGATACTCAAAATCTCGAATACCCCATTTCACTTGTGTTTCTTTATCTCGACGATTCGCCAACGGCATGATTAAATGATTATAGACTTGTGCCATTGCAGAACCATGTCCCGAAAAATTTTGAATGCTTTTTTTGTCTGCTTCCAAAATGCCTTGATAGACAACAGGCGAGTTTTTTTCCATCCAAGATAAAAGCGTCGGTCCTATATTGAAGCTAATATTTGCATAATTATTGACAATAGAGATAATCTTTTTATCATCGTCTAAGATACGAGAACTGGTATTGGGACCATAACACTCGGCAGTAATGCGCTCATTCCAGTCATGATAAGGTCGGGCGGAGTCTTGGATTTCTACAAATTCCAGCCATGCATTTTCTCTTGGTGGCTGATAAAAATGTCCGTGTATACAAATATATTTTTTTGAATTACTCATGATCTTATCTTTGATAGTTTTTCCTGAAGAGAAAGGCAATTTATGATGCTCAATTATAAATGATGATTACTGTTTCTTTTGACTTATTTTATAAGGAGCGAAGGGTTCTTCTTTCATCGCATTGGAAAGTCCTGCTATCCGTTCTTATGGCTGCTCTAGCCTTTCAAGAACAGATGCCATCTGTTCCTAACACTTTGCAGCCATACCACTCCTATCAGGGCTATTTGGGCGAGGTTAGAACGCATTAGTACCAGTGTTAATGTTTTTCCATTCTAACGTGAATTTGGGATTAGTGAGACTATAAACTATTGATTTACACATCCTTACGATTCTATAATCAAATTAGAACCGAAAAAGAAGCGTTGGCCTGCTAAACTTCGGGGTGGCGAGGCGTTGGCTTTGAGCTAGGAACCATAAGTTTAGCGAGATTTTTGCTTCGTTTTTATCGACTGAAAAATGAAGGCCCGTCTGGCGAAGACAAGGAAATGAACAGTCAAAACACACACAAAATGGTTTGCAAAACACCTTGTACAAAACACTGTTTTAATCCCAAATTCACGTCATTCTAAGACGAAATAACGCTAAACAACCTCTCTCTCTTGAATATATAAAATATAGGCTTTGTCCTTAAATCGCACTTGTTCTGTTGCAGCAGGGATTTTAATAAAGATTACTTTCTTTTGATCCTCTTCTCTAACCAATTCATGTACTTCAAATTTAATTTGAGGACTTAAATCTGGTAGAAGGGTCGTCTTGATCTTCTCCATATTGGGCATAAAGAATGCCTGTAATTTACCAATACCCTTTATTTCCTTTGTTTTAGCGTCTATTCCAAAAACGAGATAGCCATAGTCTTCACCATCCAAAAAGGCACCATTGGCTAAAGCAGAAACCCATTTACCCATCTCATCCATTGCCATTCTCTTGGTTTTGAACTCAAACCAAGACGTTTCTTCTTGTATCGTTAATAACTTTTTTAAGAGCAGGTTTAAATCATTCACATTCATATAAAAAATATATTTTCTGTATAATTATCTTTGTGACAATGTATTTGTCTTATAAAATGACGGCTTTTTGTGCCAAACAGTAACAAGTTTTTAGCGTTTTATTAGGTTTTTTCTTATAATTTTGTAAAAAACCACCATTCTATTGAATAATTATACGAATAGTTTGGTCTAATTGATAAATAGGAGATCATAATTTTTATACCATCTCAAAACCAATTGTATCATTTTTTTAAATTCTAAGAAGCTGACAAATATCTGCATTTTCTCGTTTTGATGGAATTTTGAGAAGCAAAAAAACATATATTTTTTCAAAAAATATCAAAAGTGTTTAACTTTATTCACTTGACTAAACCCAACTATGCCGCCAAAAGATGAAACTCTATTGCTACAACAAGCTATTAACGGCAATCAGCAAGCGTTTCGGCAAATCGTCGAATATCATCAAGGTCATATTGCTGCAACCATTAGAGGGATGTTGGGTAATGTAGAAGCGGTTGAAGATGTAGCACAGGAGACTTTTGTGAGGTTTTATAAAAGTATGCAAAATTTCAAGGGAAAATCTTCGCTAAAAACGTACTTGACCCGTATTGCTATTAACTTATCATTGAACGAGTTGAAAAAGCGTAAACGACAACGACAGATATTTAGTCCAACAGAACATGTACAACACTATGAGGCAAAAGTCGTAACGGATGAGGGCAAACAACAAGAAGTTCGGGAATTGGTGGAAAAAGCTTTGGAACGGTTGGATGAAAAGTTTAAAAGTGTGTTGGTGTTGCGGATGCTTCAAGGCTATTCGACCCAAGAGACCGCCGATATTTTAGATATTCCTTTGGGAACGGTGCTTTCTCGATTGAATACGGCACAGAAAAAATTAAAAGTGATTATTGTGGAGCTTAGTCGATAGTCGATAGTCGATAGTCGATAGTCGATAGTCGATAGTCGATAGTC
>JAHDBB010000557.1 GCA_020630635.1 Chitinophagales bacterium | reverse complement strand
TTCTAATCAGCAAAATCTTACCGTAAATGCAGTAGGAACTTATACACTTACGGTTACTAAAAATGATACAGGTTGTGAGGCTACAGATCAAATCACCATACAAGCAGGCAACTGTGAATATGATTTGGCTCTTATCAAAGTATTAGCTCCCGATCAATCTAGCTCTGTACAAATAGGTGAAACAGTCAATTTTATTGTTAAAGTGACCAATCAAGGACAAACCAACTCTGGAACTTTTACAGTTACAGATCGCTTACCTTCAGGAATGAGTTTTGTTAGTGCAGACAATGGAGGAACCCACAACAATAACATTGTGACTTGGCAATTAGATAATTTAGCATCAGGAGATTTTATCGAATTAGCTATTTCAGCTACTATTGATGAATTAGGGACAGGTAAATATGTCAACTGGGCAGAAATTAGTGCAGATAGTGGAGATGATGATGACTCCACTCCTGATAGCAATACAGGTATTGGTTTTGTTGCACCCAATGATTTAGTAGAAAACCACAATGATATGATGCTTGACAACTCTCTTACCGATGAAGATGATAACGACTTTGAAGAAATTTTTATTGATAGAACGGTCAATCTACTTACAAGAGTTTATCTACAAGGTCCACTTTTAAATCCTGATGATGCAGGAGGTATGAATGATACACCTCTAATGAATGACAACTTACGAGAAGATAATTTAATTCCTGAATCTAATCCTTATACAACAGCCACTTATGTACAACATGAGGGTTTTGAATCTGTCGAATCAGAAGTATTCAATGTGACTGGTGCAGATGCGATTGTAGATTGGGTATTAATAGAAATCAGAGATTATGTTAATCCTGCTCAAATTGTTGCCACACGAGCAGCATTATTGCAAAGAGATGGAGATGTGGTTGATGTTGATGGAACTTCTCCTGTTACTTTTGGAGAGGTAGAAGAAGGATATTATCAAATAGCTATTCGCCATAGAAATCATTTGGGGGCGATGACACAAATTCCTGCTTATCTAGCTCGTGAAAACTCTACACCTATTGACTTTACTTCTCCTGCTACCACGACCTACGGATCATTTGCACAAACAGAAATGTCTAATAGTGTAATGGCTTTATGGGCAGGAGCAACAGGAAACGATCAAAACATCATTTTTCAAGGAAATGACAATGGTTTAAGCGAGATTTTCTTTTCTATTTTGCAAGATCCTAACAATACCAATACAGATATAGGCTATATCAGTACAGGTTATTATTTAGGAGATACTGATTTAGATTGTTCTGCCATTTATCAAGGAAATCAAAATGACCCCAACACCTTGTTTTTTAATGTTTTATCACACCCTTCTAATATCAACAACTTAATCAATTTTACCATAGAAGGAACAATCCCAGATTAATCTGACATTCATAATTAGTTTTTTATTATTGTTTTTAATGGCTGTTTAATAAAATAAATAGGCATATTATTTAAATTTGTTTTAAGAACCACCATCATTTTTTTGATGGTGGTTTTTTTTATTTTTAGGAGCGAACGGTCTGGTGCTTTGTCGTTACGGAAAGTCCCGCTATCCGTTCTTATGAACACTCTAAAAATGACATTTTTTAGAAAAATGTCATTTTTTCGCATTCATACCACTTCTATCGGGGCTATTTTGGATGATCTCAACGTTTGTAATAAGAAAGACGACGGGACGTTTCGGTTCATTACTTGGTTTTGGGATGATGGGATGGTTTTTATTTAAAAAAAAAAAAATTCGCTTTTATAAGATAAACGTCCCTTTACGACTCAACATGTAAAAAAGAAACAGTTCGTCCCTTTACGTTACATTTTCTAATACTAAGAAGTCCTTTCCTCAACCAAATAGACCTGATAGTAGTGGTATGAATGCACAAGCGTTGGCTGCCTAAAACGGGGCTGCATGCATAAGAACGGATAGCAGGGAGACCCGTGACGATGAAAGACCTGCCGTTCTCTCCTAACCCAAAAGAAGATAGGATTTTTAGAATTGAGTTTAATTAATAGGATTATTGTTTTGCTCAAACTCACAAAATGAACCAAACCATCGACCATCAACTACCAACTATGGACTCCTAAAAACATCTCCACTAATAAAAAAAATCCCTTATCTACAACCCTTTACGCCAGATTTCGTATGACAAGAAAAGCGAAAAAAATGAAACTAAGATTAATCCCTTTTTTACTCCTTTTCTTATTGGCTTGCGAATCCAAAGAATTGATAGAAACGCCTGTACAAGCCTCTGCTAAAACGACTCAAAATTCTCCTGAAAGACAGTTTGAATTGGATATCGAACATTATCTAAACTCCTACAATGATCAACATTGGGATGAAGTATATCTGACGACTTATCCAGGCGTATTTGGTCGAAAAACCAAAGATGATGTGGTGGCAGACTTTATTCAGCAAGATCTTTTTGGGATAAAAAGAACCGTTCAACTCCGCAAAATTGAAAAAGTTTCTCCTATTGTCGAAAATGAAAAAAACCGATATGCTAAAATCTATTATGATGCATTGGTGCAAATAGATTTGGAAGGCGAGGCACTCAAAAATAAGGACTTTATTCAAACAAATGTAGAGTTATCACATGATACGCCCGATGTCGTTTTTGATGAAAATAAAAATGCTTTGTTGTTAGATGCTTATTGTTCGATGATTGCGGTCTCTAAAAAAGGTTCTAATATTTGGAAATATATTGAGGTCGATAAACAAAAAGAGCCCTATTATAATCAAATTATTCCAGAAGATATTTTGGCACAATTGGATTAATAATATGCTTGGAAAGTACTCTTATTTTAATTCCTTTAATAAAGTACTAGCCGCCAATTTTCCCAAATTATTAGAGGCCAAAGGACTTGCGCCTGTGATTAATCTTCTATCCAAACACACCGTATCATCCGACTTCGTATTCATAAGATTAGCTCCCAAACTCTTTAGTTTTTCGCTTAAACCCCAAGGCATATGTCCAGGTAAATAACCCACCATAGGAGTCTGTTTATCTACAGCATCTGGAAATACTGCCATGTTATAACCGTCATAAAGAAATTTTTGATTATCTAAAGTGGTAGATAAAAGGGAGCCAGGTCCATGACAAAGTGTTATGGTAAACAAGTCGTTTTTGTGCGCCCAATTCAATATTTTTCCGACATTTCTATCTTCAGGAATGCCTAACATCGCTCCATGTCCACCTGGTACAAATACGGCTGCATAAGAAGCGACATTGGTAAATGAAGTATCAATAAAATCTTGTAGTTTTTTGGGCTGTTCAAAATTGGGCTTATACTCATTGTAGATGGCTTTTACATGCTCATCTTTATTGGGAAAAGCCCACATTTCAAAAATGACAGGCTTTCCTGTTGGGGTTGCTATTTCAAAATCAAAACCTGCATTTTTTAGATGCAACATCGGCAATAAAGCTTCGACGGGATGATTTCCAGTAGAAAACTTTTTACCATTTTGCATGGTCATGTTTTTTTGTTCTGTAAAGATCGCCAAAATTTTTGATTGCTTTCCTTGATATTTTTCATACGCAATATTTTCAAAGTCTGTTTTATCAGAAACTGAAAATTTTAAAGCTACTTTTGAAGGGCTGTAAGAACCGTCTGCCTCCAACTTTGGAGCAAGACCTAATAATTTTTTTAACATGTCTTTTTTTTAGTTATCAGTACCTATGTACTTAAGTACCTAGACCTAAATAATCGACACATTTTATGAGGGTCTCTTTTTCGCTTATCCTGCGTTATTTTTTCCAGCGATAGCTCGGCTATCACGGCAAAAAATGCCTTGTCTAATCAAAAAATAGCCTGCCTCAAAAATGACGATTATTTACGCATAGGTACTTAAATACAAAGTTAGTACTCCATTCATTCCTAAAAAATTGATACATGATAAGAAATTTAGCTCGCTATTTCCTTTCGGATTCGACTTAAACTTTCAGTAGTAATTCCTAAGAAAGAAGCGATATGATAGTTTTTTACATTTTGTTCAATATTCGGATAAGAGCTTACAAAGTTGATGTAGCGTTCTTTAGCGGACAAGGTAAGATTTTCAAGTATTCGTTTTTGAAAAGCAGCAAACGCTGATTCTAAATTGCTAATATGCATTCGACTTATTTGGGGCATTTCATTACAAAGATCGTCAAAATCCTTTTTTAAAATTTTAATCAAGATCGCTTCTTTAATACATTCAATATATGATACCGACTTACTTTCTTTTCCAAATAGAGCGATATAATCACTGATCCACCAACCTTTAATGGCAAATTGTAAGGTATGTTCTTTTCCCATAGCGTCTCTAAAATAGTTTCGCAAACAACCACTATGAATGTAATA